>DVGP01000059.1 GCA_018712665.1 Candidatus Pelethomonas intestinigallinarum
ATTGTATCCCTTGTTTCTTTTGTATACATATTGCAATTTTGCATTTGCCTCTGCACGTTCTTGCAAAATTCCTGTATTTGCAGGATTTCCTTCGTCATCCATACGAAATTCCGGTTTTTCGGCAATTCCCTATTCACAACCTTTTTCACCTGTGCTAAACTCAGACCATCAGGAACGACCAGGGGTCCCAAGCCCCGTGGAAATCACGATTGGAGGAACACGCACCATGGTGGAAGTGATCAAAAAGGGCGCGTATCTGGTGGACGGCCAGATCGTCTGGGCAGAAAACGCCGCCGGACAGGAGTCCCCGGACGCCGCCCGGGAGAAGACCATCGCCTACTCGATCCTGCGCAAGCACGACAAGAGCACCGATCCAAAGAAGATGCGGCTGAAGTTCGACGCGCTGATCTCCCACGACATCACCTTCGTTGGCATCATCCAGACCGCCAAGGCCTCCGGCCTGACCAAGTTCCCCATCCCCTACGCCATGACCAACTGCCACAACAGCCTGTGCGCCGTGGGCGGCACCATCAACGAGGATGACCACGCCTTCGGCCTCAGCGCCGCCAAGAAGTACGGCGGCATCTATGTTCCCCCCAACCAGGCGGTGATCCACCAGTACGCCCGGGAGCGGCTGGCGGGCTGCGGCAAGATGATCCTGGGCTCCGACTCCCACACCCGCTACGGCGCCTACGGCTGCATGGGCGTGGGCGAGGGCGGCGGCGAGCTGGTCAAGCAGCTGCTGGAGAACACCTACGGCGTGGCCGCCCCGGAGGTGGTCATGGTGTACTTAGAGGGCAAGCCCCGGAAGGGCGTGGGACCCCAGGACGTAGCCATCGCCCTGGTGGGGGCCACCTTCCCCAACGGCGACGTGAAGAACAAGGTGCTGGAGTTTGTTGGCCCCGGCGTGAAGGAGCTCAGCTGCGACTTCCGCATCGGCGTGGACGTGATGACCACGGAGACCAGCTGCCTGACCTCCATCTGGCAGACCGACGAGGCGGTCCGGGCCTACTATGAAAACGTGGGCCGGCCGGAGGAGTATCAGGAGCTGAATCCCGGAAACGGCGCCTACTACGACAGCGTGGTGAAGATCGACCTGAGCAAGGTGGAGTGCATGATCGCCCTGCCCTTCCACCCCTCCATCGCCTACACCATCCACGAGCTCCAGGCGGACCCGGAGGGCATCCTGGCCAAGGTGGAGGAGGCCTGCAACAAGCAGCTGGGCGGCAAGGTCACCCTGGACCTGCGCCGGAACATTGTGGACGGCAAGGTCACCTGCGACCAGGGCGTCATTGTGGGCTGCTCCGGCGGCATGTATGAGAACATCGTGGAGGCCGCCGCCATTTTGAAGGGCCAGAGCATCGGCAACGGCTACTTCGACATGAGCGTCTACCCCTCCTCCACCCCCATCTCCCTTGCCATCACCAAAAACGGCACGGCCGCCACCCTGATGGAAGCCGGGTGTGTGATGAAGCCCGCCTTCTGCGGCCCCTGCTTTGGCGCCGGGGACACCCCCGCCAACGGCACGCTGTCCATCCGCCACGCCACCCGGAACTTTGCCAACCGTGAGGGCTCCAAGCCCGGCAACGGCCAGATCGCCGCGGTGGCCCTGATGGACGCCCGGTCCATCGCCGCCACCGCCCGCAACGGCGGCGTCCTCACCGCCGCCACGGACATCGACTACGACGAGCCCACGGCGGAAGAGCTGACCTACCGCTATGACGGCGGCGTCTACGCCAAGCGGTGCTACGAGGGCTTCGGCAAGGCCGACCCCGACGCCCAGCTCCGCTACGGCCCCAACATCAAGGACTGGCCCAAGATGCCCAAGCTGGAGGAGGACCTGCTGGTGCGCCTGTGCGCCGTGATCCACGACCCCGTCACCACCACCGACGAGCTGATCCCCTCCGGCGAGACCAGCTCCTACCGCTCCAACCCCATCGGCCTCAGCGAGTTCGCTCTCAGCCGCCGGGTGCCGGAGTATGTGGGCCGGTCCAAGGCGGTCCGCGCCCTGGAGGAGGCCCGGGAGGCCGGTGAGGTCCCCGCCGAGGCGGCCTCTGTGCTGGAGAAGGTGGGCGGCGACCTGAAGCGGACCACCATCGGCTCCTGCGTCTTCGCCAACAAGCCCGGCGACGGCTCCGCCCGGGAGCAGGCCGCCTCCTGCCAGAAGGTGCTGGGGGGCTTCGCCAACATCTGTTATGAGTACGCCACCAAGCGCTACCGCTCCAACTGCATCAACTGGGGCATCGTGCCCTTCACCCTGGACAAGAGCGCCGCGTTCCCCTATGAGGACGGCGACTGGGTGTATGTCCCCGGGGTGAAGGCCGCCATCGCGGGCGGCGTGGAGGACATCCCCGCCAAGGTCATCCGGGGCGACGGTTCCGTGGAGGACATCGCCCTGAAGTGCGCCGGCCTCACCGCCGACGAGCGGCTGATCCTCCAGGAGGGGTGTTTGATGAATTACTACGCGGCGGGGTATGGAAAGGAGTAGTCTTTCTTTTATTCACGGGGCCTCCGGCCCCGCACCCCGGGTCACTTTTTGCTCATGCAAAAAGTAACCAAAAGCATGCACGGAGGGAGAAACCCTTTCGATGGGGTTTCTCCCCCGTGACCCCCTCTTCCGCGACGACACAAAGGGGGCTTGCCCCCTTTGGAATCCCCCTTGCATTGTCGGAAGTCCGGCAAAAAACGGCCCCGCAGGGGCCGCTCCGAGGCAAACCAGCGCAGCGTTTGCCGAGGAAGAAGGAGGCGCAGCGCAGCGACCGAACCCTGCCGCTTGCGGCAGGATGAGGGATGCGTAGCTTGTGCCGACGCGGGCGGTAGCCGAAGCATCGTCGATAGACCCGCCGTAGATTAGATAACAAAACCTAATTCAGCGGCAGAGAAGTCCCCATTTTGATAGAGACCGATTAGGCAAAATATCGGGGTCCGGGGCGTCCCCGGCGCGTTTTTGGGTACTTTTTGCGCGAACAAAAAGTACCCCGCCCGTGGGTGCGGGAACCCACAAAGCCAGGATCAGAAAAATATCACTCTTGCCGCCGCAGGCGGCAAAGCACCACGTAATTAAAGAAAAGGAGATCACCGATGGAGAAGATCAAAATGACCACCCCCCTGGTGGAGATGGACGGCGACGAGATGACCCGCATCCTGTGGCAGATGATCAAGGACAAGCTGATCCTGCCCTATGTGGACCTGAAGACGGAGTACTACGACCTGGGTCTGCTCCACCGCAACGAGACGAAGGACCAGGTGACGGTGGACGCCGCCAACGCCACCAAGAAGTACGGCGTGGCTGTCAAGTGCGCCACCATCACCCCCAACAAGCAGCGCATGGAGGAGTACCCCCAGCTGACAGAGATGTGGAAAAGCCCCAACGGCACCATCCGCTCCATCCTGGACGGCACCGTGTTCCGGGCCCCCATCTGCATCGACGCCATCAAGCCCGTGGTGAAGAACTGGAAGAAGCCCATCACCATCGCCCGTCACGCCTACGGCGATGTATACAAGAGCGTGGACTTCCGCACCGAGGAGCCCGGCGAGTGCACCATGACCTTCAAGGGCGAGAGCGGCGAGGAGAAGACGGTCCTGGTCCAGAAGGTGGACGGCCCTGCCGTGTGGCAGGGAGCCCACAACAAGGACAAGTCCATCCGCTCCTTCGCCCGGGCCTGCTTCCAGTACGCTGTGGACACCAAGCAGGACCTGTGGTTCTCCACCAAGGACACCATCGCCAAGGTCTACGACGGGGAGTTCAAGAAGATCTTCGAGGAGGAGTTCGAGGGGTACAAGGCCAAGTTCGAGGAGCTGGGCCTGACCTACTTCTACACCCTCATTGACGACGCGGTGGCCCGGGTCATCCGCAGCGAGGGCGGCTACATCTGGGCCTGCAAGAACTACGACGGCGACGTGATGAGCGATATGGTCTCCACTGCCTTCGGCTCCCTGGCCATGATGACCAGCGTGCTGGTGTCCCCCGACGGCACCACCGAGTACGAGGCCGCCCACGGCACCGTCACCAAGCACTACTACAAGCACCTGAAGGGCGAGAAGACCTCCACCAACCCCATGGCCACCATCTTCGCCTGGTCCGGCGCCCTCCGCAAGCGGGGCGAGCTGGACGGCCTGGAGGATCTGGCGGCCTTCGGCGGCAAGCTGGAGGAGGCCTGCTTCGATACGCTGAACGACGGCATCATGACCAAGGATCTGGTGGGCCTGGTGGAGCCGGGCTTCCAGGCGAAGGCCGTGAACTCCGAGGAGTTCCTGGACGCCGTGGCCCAGCGCCTGGCCGCCAAACTGAACTGAAGGACCATCCCAGGGACGGCGGGAGAACGCCCCTGTCCCTCTTTTTCACCCAGTAATGGGGCATATTGACTAAATTTTCTCCATATTCAGGAGGTATTCTTATGCAGCTTATCAAGCCCGCCGTGGCGGGGACCATGGAGTCCGGGGACATCATGGTGACCATCGAGCCCAGGGACAGCGGCGGCGTCACGCTGGAGCTCAGCAGCAACGTCATGCAGCAGTTCGGCCGGCAGATCGAGGAGATGATCCGCAAGACCCTGGCGGAGCTGGGGGTGGAGCACGCCGCCGTCCACGCCGTGGACAAGGGCGCCCTGGACTGCACCGTCCGGGCCCGGGTCAGCGCCGCCGCCTTCCGCTCGGCGGAGAGCACGGACTACACCTGGAAGGGGGCGAAGTGATGGAGAAGCGGTACATAAAAGACCGGCTGCGCCGGTCTATGATGTTCGTCCCCGGCAACAACCCGGGCATGATCTCCGACGCCCGGATCTACGGGGCCGACAGCATCATGTTCGACCTGGAGGACTCGGTGGCCTACACGGAGAAGGACACCGCCCGCTTCCTGGTCCACAACGCCCTGCGGACCCTGGACTTTGGGAAGAAGGAGATCGTGGTGCGGATCAACGACCTGGGCAGCGGCCTGGGGATCGAGGACCTGGAGGCCATCATCCCCGCCGGGGTCCACGTGGTGCGCCTGCCCAAGACCGACAGTGCCCAGGACGTCATTGACTGTGAAAAAGAGATCGCCCGCATCGAGGCCGCCCACGGCATCCCCGTGGGGGCCACGGGGATGATGGCCGCCATCGAAAGCGCCAACGGCGTCCTCAGCGCCCCCCAGATCGCCCGGGCCTCCGACCGGCTCATCGGCATCGCGCTGGGGGCGGAGGACTACGTCACCGACCTGAAGACCACCCGGGCTGACGGCATCGAGCTGCTCTTCGCCCGGAGCATGATCCTCAACGCCGCCCGGGCCGCCGGCATCGCCGCCCTGGACACGGTCTACTCCGACGTGAACAACGAGGAGGGCTTCCTGGCGGAGGTGGAGCTCATCCGCAAGCTGGGCTTCGACGGCAAGAGCGTCATCAACCCCCGGCAGATCCAGCCCCTCCACCGGGCCCTCATGCCCAGCGAGAAGGACCTGAAGAAGGCCTATGCCGTCATGGAGGCCTACGAGGACGCCGTCCGCCGGGGCAGCGGCGTGGTGAGCCTCAACGGCAAGATGATCGACAAACCCGTGGTGGTCCGTGCCCAGCGGCTCATCGCCCTGGCGGAGACGGACAGCCGCATCGAGGAGGAATGAGAGATGGATGAAAAGCTGCTCGCCGCCATCCCCCACATCGGGGAGATCTCCCACCGGGACGTTTACGCCGGCGCGCCCGCGAAGCACACCGCCACCTTCCAGGAGCGGTCCTCCCGGCAGAACAAGGTCCTGCCCTCCCTGGAGGACGCCATCCGGGCCACGGGCCTGAAGGACGGCATGACCATCTCCTTCCACCACCACTTCCGGGGCGGCGACCACATCGTCAACCAGGTGGTGGGCAAGCTGGCGGAGATGGGATTCAAGAACCTGACCCTGGCCGCCAGCTCTCTGGCCGCCGTCCACGCCCCCCTCATCGAGTACATCAGGCAGGGGGTCATCACCCACATCGAGACCTCCGGCCTCCGGGGGGAGCTGGCGGAGCAGGTGAGCCGCGGGCTCATGGACTGCCCGGTGGTGTTCCGCAGCCACGGCGGCCGGGCCGCCGCCATCCGCAGCGGGGAACTGCACATCGACGTGGCCTTCCTGGGGGCCCCCAGCTGCGACCCCTACGGCAACGCCAACGGCTACAGCCGGGATGACGACGAGGCCATTGCCTGTGGCTCCATGGGCTACGCCCGCACCGACGCCAAGTACGCGGACAAGGTGGTGATCCTCACCAACAACCTGGTCCGCTACCCCAACGCCCCCTGGGCCATCCCGGAGTACGACGTGGACTACATCGTGGTCACCGACGACATCGGCGACCCCAAGGGCATCATGTCCGGGGCCACCCGGTACACCAAGAACCCCAAGGAGCTGCTCATCGCCCAGACCGCCGCCCAGGTCATCGACGCCGCCGGGTATCTGTACGACGGCTTCTCCATGCAGATGGGCTCCGGCGGGGCCTCCCTGGCCGCCGCCCGGTTCCTGCGGCAGATGATGCTGGACAAGAACATCCGCTGCCGCTTCGCCCTGGGCGGCATCACCGGGCAGATCGCCGCCATGCACGAGGAGGGGCTCATCGACCGGGTCCTGGACGTCCAGAGCTTCGACCTGGACGCCGCCCTCTCCCTGAAGAAGAATCGCTTCCACCACCAGATCGGCGCCACCTACTACGCCAGCTTCCTGTCCGCCGCGGCGGTGGACCAGCTGGACTTCGTGATCCTCTCCGCCCTGGAGATCGACACGGACTTCAACGTCAACGTCCTCACCGGCTCCGACGGCGTCATCCGGGGCGCCATCGGCGGCCACCCGGACACCGCGGCGGGGGCCAGCCTCTCCGTGGTGGTGGCCCCCCTGACCCGGGGCCGCATCCCCACCATCATCGACCATGTGAACACCATCGTCACCCCCGGCGCGGTGGTGGACGTGGTGGTCACGGACCAGGGCGTGGCGGTGAACCCCCGTCGGCCCGAGGTGGCGGAGAAGCTGCGGAAGGCCGGTCTGCGGGTCTACACCATCGAACAGCTCCGGGACAAGGCCCTGGCCCTGGTGGGCCGGCCGGACCCCATCCGGTACTTAGACCGGATCGTGGGCGTGGTCATGTACCGGGACAACACCGTCATCGACGTGATCCGGCAGATCGAGGAGTAGCCTGCCGCCGAAGCCGCGGGAGGGAGCGTCGCGGCGCTTCCCAAGGTCAGGCCACCGCCGATAAAAGCCTCTGGAGGGTCTCCCAGCATGGGAGACCCTCTGTTTTGTACAAAACAGAAATTCTTTGATATTTTATTGACACACATCTGGTAAAACAGTATAATAAAATCAAAGAATGGTCAGTAGGCCGCACGGTCAAAGGATCGCGGCGGCAGTCAATGGAAAGGAGGCATCTGCCATGTATGAGCGCGTCAGAGTCTGCCATCGCTCCCGGCCCAGGGAGAGTCTCCTGGCGGGGGGTGTGCTGCTGTGCGCGGTGATCTTCGCCGTGGTGGCGGCGATGGCGGTCTATTCCTGCTGGTATCAGCTTCGGTTCCGGCAGTTTCTCTCCGACCTGTCCGGCAGCACTGTCTACGCCTATCAAAACGGCAGCCTCCAGATGGAGGCAGACGGCCGGACCGTCCGCGTGGAGGGGGAGCCGGTCTATACGCTCTACCAGGCCGTGGCGGAGGACGGCCCGGGCCGGCTGGTGGAGCCGCCGGCGTGGATGCCCGACGCGGTGCTGACCTATGGCGACGGCTCCTCTCTGGAGCTGTGGGGCGTAGAGCTGGAGGGGTATCAGACCAATGTGAAGGAGGGTGTGCTGCTCCGCTATGTAGATCCGGCGGGGACAGTCTACTGCTATGACACCGACGGATTCCGCCTGTCTCCTCTGGTCAGTCAGCTGACCTCCTGACAGCCCCCCGGACAATAAAATCATCCAGCGGCTGAGCGGCCTAGGCCGCTCAGCCGCTGTTGATCCATATACCCTGCTTTGGTTCCTACCGAAGAAGCGCCTTCCGCTGCCGCCAGTCCGGCATGAGGGAGGCCAGCAGGCCGTAGAAGGCCTGGGAGTGGTCGGGGTGGACGAAGTGGCACAGCTCGTGGAGGACCACATACTCCACCGCCGCCCGGGGCTTGGCCAGCAGGTGGCTGCTGAGGACCACCACCCCCTTTGTGTAGTGGCAGGAGCCCCACCGACTCCGCATGGCCCGGACCCGCAGGGCGGGCCGCGCCACCCCAAAAGGCGCCACCAGGGGATACAGCTCCTCCAGGACCTCCTCAAATTCCCGGCGGCACAGCGCGTCCCAGGCCAGGCCAAAGGCCCGCTCCTGGCTGCCCGGGTCCTCCGGGTCCGGGACCGCCAGACGGAGGATATCCCCCTCTACTGTCCCCTGGGCCTTGCGCCCCCGCTCCACCTCCAGGCGGAGGGGACGGCCCAGATACCACACCGCCTCCCCGGTGAGATACCGCCGGGGAGGCGGTTTTTCCGCCGCCATCCGGTCCAGGGCGTGGAAGATCAGGGGGCTCTTGGCCCGGACGAAGTCGTCCACACACCCCGCCGGCACCCGCTGGGCGGCGGACACCGCCACGGAGCCGTCGGGGCGGACCCGGAGGTTCAGGTTCTTCACCCGCTTCCGGGTCAGGGTGTAGGTCACGGTCCGGCCGCCGCAGTCCACGGTCCGAACCGTCTGCCGCCCAGCCGTCACGCCTCCTCCTCCGGGTCAAAGCAGAGCATGCTGAAGAAGGCCACCACCCCGGGGCCGCAGTCATAGTCCATACCGCAGCTCTCGCAGAGCTTCTTCACGAAGATGCAGTAGGCGGACATGCACGAGAACATCTCCCCGGGAAAGCGGCAAGGCTCCCCCCGGACGATGGCGCACTCCGGGCACAGGTCGCAGCCCCCGGCCCCCACCATCAGCCCCGGCACGCCGGCGCGCTTGATGAACTCCCGGGTCATGCGGTTGTGCCGGCGCTTGGCGGGCTTGGTGGCGGCCTCGTCCATGGGGTCCTCGATGTCCCACATGGTCTGGAGCACCAGCCCCCGGCGGTACCGCCGCACCCGGTCCGCCATCTCCTCCACCGTGCCGCAGTCCGGCGGGCAGGCGTAGTTCACGCCGTACTTGCCGCAGACGTTCTCCGCGCACAGGGGGCGGAAGGAGGGCTGGAACACGATGTCCCCCGTGTCCACCGCCGCCGCGGCGGCAAAGCCCATCTCCTCCGCCAGACGGATCAGTTCCTCTTCTCTCATTTTCCTCACCTCACCGGGGTATAGTCGATCTTCGAGGTCTCGTCGGTGGCCTCCAGCTTGAAGATCACCGGCCGCAGGCCGTCGTTGCAGGAGCAGATGGCCACGCCGGGGGTGCGGATCCAGTCCCCGTAGTAGAACACGTCCTCCCCCGCCCCGTGGGCTAGGGCGAAGACGTACTGGTAAATGGCCTTCCAGGCCTCGTCGCACAGCCCCTCCGGCTTGGCGTAGTCGGCGTAGAACACCTGTCCCTCCCGCATCATAGGGCAGGCGGTGAGGCCCTCCGCCCCGTACTCCGCCGCCAGCTCCCGGTCCAGGGTGGTCTTCAGCACCGTGATCTTGACCTTTTTCATCGCGCATCTCCTGTCTCCGCCCCGGCGTCCGCCGGGGCGGCGTTGCTTTATTTTACAAGAGGATCATACCACGCCTACGGCTCTTTTTCCAGTCTGTCCACATTGCTTTTTCCCGTGAAATATGGTATGCTCCCGTTAAATGCTTAACAATAAAGGAGGATCATCCCCTATGGACGCATCTACCCTGCACGCGAAGCTGGACGCGGAGCACTATATCTACGACGACAGTCTCATCACCACCCTGCTGGTGGCCCTGCAGCTGGGCCGCCCCCTGCTTATCGAAGGGGCCGCCGGCGTGGGCAAGACGGAGATCGCCAAGGTCATGGCCGCCGCCCTGGACCGGGAGCTGGTGCGGCTGCAGTGCTACGAGGGCCTGGACGAGGGCAAGGCTTTATATGAGTGGAACTACCAGAAGCAGCTGCTGGCCATCCAGGTGAGCCGGGATTTAAAGTCCCCGGAGGCGCTCACCGCCTCCCTCTTCAGCGACGACTACCTGCTGGAGCGGCCCCTGCTCCGGTCCATCCGGTCGGAGAAGCCGGTGGTGCTGCTCATCGACGAGATCGACAAGGCCGACGAGGAGTTCGAGGCCTTCCTGCTGGAGCTCCTCTCGGAGATGCAGGTGACCATCCCGGAGGTGGGCACCATCCGTGCCAAGACCATCCCCTTCGTGGTGCTGACCTCCAACCGCACCCGGCCCCTCAGCGAGGCCCTCCGCCGCCGCTGCGCCTACCTCTACATCCAGTACCCCAGCCTGGAGAAGGAGGTGGCCATCATCCGGGCCAAGCTGCCCAATGTCAACGAACGTCTGGCCATCCAGGTGGCCCAGGCCATCCACGATCTGCGGGAGAACCAGGCAATTCTGAAAAAGCCCTCCATTGCCGAGACCCTGGACTGGGTGGCGGCTCTGGAGGCCCTGGGGATCAGCGACCTGACGGGGGAGGCCATGGACCAGACCAAGGGCTTCGTTCTGAAAAACAGCGAGGACCTGGAGGCCCTCTCCGGCGGCGGCCACTGCGGTGAGGGCGGCCACTGCGGCCACTGCCACAGCGAGGCGGCGCCGGAGGCCCCCGACGACACGGACAAGATCGCCCGGGCTCAGGACCGCCCCACCCTGAAGGTGCCGAGGACGCTGTGATGGGCTGGAGCGACACCGTCTATGTGGAGAAGCTGACGGAGTTCTCCGCCCTGCTGCGGCAGGAGGGGCTGGCGGTGGGCCCCCAGGAGACGGCGGACGCCTGCGCGGTGCTGGAGGTCCTGGACCTGACGGACCGCTCCATGGTCCGGGACGCCCTCCGGGCCGTGTACGCCAAGAGCCGCCAGGAGCAGGCCGCCTTCGACAGCGCCTTCGACGGCTTCTTCGTCAGCCAGGAGCGGAAGGAGGCCCTCTTCGCCCGGCGGCAGGCCGAGGCGGAGGAGCTGGCCCGGCGGCGGGCGGAGGCGGAGCGGGAGCTGCAGGTGGGCGGCAAGCCCATGGACCTGCGGGAGGACCTCCAGGAGGTCTACGCCACCATGCCAGAGGAGAAGCGGGAGTACCTGCGGCAGCTCCTGGAGAAGTCCAAGGGCAATCTGGAGCGGAGCCCCCAGCTCTACAGCAATTTCATCCGCTCCGTCTTCATGCGCTTCCTGCTGGAGCAGCAGATGATGATGGAGGACGCCGCCGTGGGCAGCGAGGCCCTGGACCCGGACCTGGCCCTGCTGTACCGGGACATCTCCCAGTTCAAGGACGCGGACATCCCCCGGGCCACGGCCCTCATCGCCCGGGTGGCCCAGCAGCTCAGCGCCGAGCTGAGCAAGCGCCGCCGCCGGGGGGGCCACAGCGGCCAGCTGGATTTTAAAAAGACCATCCGCCGCGGGCTGGAGACCGGGGGCAGCTTCTACCGGCTGTCCTTCCGCCGCAAGCGCCACCGCCGCCGGCGGCTGGTGGTGCTGTGCGACGTGTCCGGGTCCATGCTCCAGTTCACCGAGTTCACCCTGCGCTTCCTCAAGTCCATGGCGGAGGTGTCCGACGCCTCCCGGACCTTCCTCTTCTCCGAGGAGCTGCGTGAGGTGGACCCCTTCGCCCTCCAGGAGATGGACGCCTTCCGCGCCTACGTCCGCTCCTCCGGCCTCTACGGCCGGGGCACGGACTTAGGGTCCGCCCTGGAGGCGCTGCGGCAGATGAAGCCCTCGGCCCTGGGGCCGGGGACCACCCTCCTCATCCTCTCCGACACCAAGACCATCGACCTGCCCCGGGCGGCCCGGGAGCTGCTGGAGGCGAAGCGGCTGGCGGGGAAGGTGCTGTGGCTCAACCCCATTCCTGAGCGGAAGTGGCCCTACGTCCGCAGCATCGAGACCATGTCCGCCCTGTGCCAGATGGTGCCCTGCAGCACCCTGGAGGAGCTGGCCCGGGCCTGCCGGCGCCTGCTGGAACACTGACAGCCCCGGGGCGCCGCCCCGGCCCCCGCCAGCTTTTTTAGAAAAAATACCCGCAGGGCACTTAGCTGGGCAAAAACCTTATCCGCAAAGCGGGAGCTTTGCGGAGGGGAGGGGCATGTCTATGCGTCACCGGGGGAATACTTTTCAAAAATAGCTGAAAACCGACACAGAGAGTACACAGCCGGGCGGTATTTTAATTGCAGAGAGGGGGGAACGGTATGGACTACCGGATCATGGTGGCGGAGGACGAGCCGAAGCTGCGGGAGGTGGTGTGCGACTACCTCCTCAGCCGGGGCGACGTGCCCGTCCCCGCCGGGGACGGCCTGGAGGCCCTGGCCCTGGCGGAGGAGGAT
>DVGP01000003.1 GCA_018712665.1 Candidatus Pelethomonas intestinigallinarum
GCTTTTTTACTGCCATTGTGGGAGAACGGCTTGATGTATTCAGTTAGTGGAAACCCTTGATAACTCTGACTTTTTGCTGTCCTAAATCGTCCTAATATCTCCCAGCGACTCTTTGTTCATATAATTCGAAATCGTGTGGGCTGTTTCTCTGCCTGACCTCGCAACCCATTGATTTTACTGGACTTTTCTGATATGCTGATCAAAACGGTGACTTGCTTTTCTACGGTTTTTCTACGCATCTGATGCTGTTCCGACCGATGGTGCGACGTGAGCGTGTGCGAGTGGATTCTGATCCTTGCGTTACTCAAAATCCTTCTACGGATTTTATCCGAGTGGTTCCCCAAACATCTCGAAATCAGTTTGGGAGCAATCCCACGTGGGTTCGAATCCCACCCGCTGCGCCACGTCGGAGCAAGCTATGTATCGCTTGCTCCGACTTTTTTTAAAAGTCAGAGCGCGCTCACGCCGCTGCTCCTCCTTTCCAAATCGCAACCGCTTACGCTGGGTTGCGATTTGGGTCCGCCACTGCGCGGCGGTTTTTTCTTATCGCAAGGAAATATCGATTTTAACCGCCCCTTCCACGTCGGAGCAAAGTCCGCTTTGCTCCGACGTCTTTTTATGCCTGTGGCAAAAAAGACGTCATCAGCCCGCTCCCTTGCTCCTCCTTTCCAACTGCGACCCGCTGCGCTGGGCTCGCAGTTGGTGTGCTGCCCTGCGGGCCACATCCCAATATCAGCGGCTCCTCACGAATCCGCCAGCGGTGCAAGAGGAAAAGTTTACAATTTTTGCAGGAAAAGCTCTGCCATATCCTGGGCAATTCGACTACTTGACAGGAGGTTTTTCTCTGTGATAAACTGTGAAGCAAGTTCATCCTCAAACGCGTGGAAGGCGTTATGCCATACAGGAGCAGCTTTCAGAGAGCCGGCGGGCGGTGCGAGCCGGTAAGCGGGCGGTATGGCGGCTGGCGCCGGAGCGGGCCGCCCCAAAGAAGGTTTCCGGTAGGGCGGCACGGCCTTGCCGCCGTTACCAGGGCAGGGGCTTGTTGGAGCCCTGACGAGTGCGCGCGTTTGCGTGAATCCGGGTGGTACCGCGATAAGTGATTTGTCGTCCCGGGAACAGGAAAGCCTGTTCCCGGGGCGTTTTTTGTTGTCGCCCGCCCTTATGCCAGACCAAGATAAAAGGAGAAGCGCCATGAAGACTGTGAAACTTTCCGACATCACCCTGCGGGAGATCGGCAAGGCCCGCGCCGCGGCCCTGAGCTTCAAGGAGCGGGTGGAGATCGCCCGGACCCTGGACCGCCTCCAGGTGGACGCCATCGAGCTGCCCCCCATCCGGGATGAGAAGGCCGACGTGCTCAGCAACAAGACCATCGCCACCGTGGTGTCCTCCGCCCGGCTCTCCGCCGCCGTGGGCCTCACCGAGGAGAGCGTGGCCACCGCCTGGGAGAGCGTGAAGGCCGCCCGGGACCCCGCCCTCCACGTGATGGTCCCCGTCTCCCCGGTGCAGATGGAGTACCTGTGCCACAAGAAGGGCCCCGCCGTGCTGGAGCTGGTGAAGGCCCTGGTGGCCAAGGCCCGGTACTACACGGAGCATGTGGAGTTCTCTGCCCTGGACGCCACCCGGGCCGAGGGGGAGTTCCTCGACCAGGTTCTGGCCACCGCCGTGGCCTCCGGCGCCCAGGCGGTGACCCTGTGCGACTCCGCCGGGGTGATGACCCCCGACGAGTGCGCCGCCTTCCTGACGGACGTCCAGGCCAGGGTCCCCGGCCTGGAGCGGGTGGAGCTGGGGGTGGAGCTGGGCAACGCCATGCGGATGGCCTCCGCCTGCGCCGCCGCCGCCATCGACGCCGGGGCGGCTGTGGTCAAGACCGCCGTCATCGACCTGGACGTGCCCACCACCGAGGACTTCGCCGCCTACCTCCAGGTGAAGGGTGAGGCCAAGGGCCTGCGCTGCCGCCTGCGGACCACGGAGCTGGCCCGGTCCGCCGCCCAGCTGGGCTGGCTGCTCCAGAGCGAGCGCAGCAGCGGCTCCCCCTTCGACAGCGGCGTGCGGGAGAACGCCTCCGGCATCTGCCTCACCGCCGGGGACGACATCAGCGAGGTGGGGAAGGTGGTGCGCCACCTGGGCTACGACCTCACCGAGGAGGACAACGCCAAGGTCTACGAGGCCTTCCGCCGCATCGCGGAGAAGAAGCCCTTCATCTCCGCCCGGGAGATGGACGCCATCGTGGCCAGCACCGCCCTCCAGGTGCCCTCCACCTACCGGATGGTGAATTACGTCATCACCTGCGGCAACGCCGTGTCCGCCATGGCCAGCGTGACGCTGGAGAAGGACGGCAAGGCCGTGACCGAGGTTCGGGCCGGGGACGGCCCCATCGACGCCGCCTTCCTGGCCATCGAGCAGGCGGTGGGCCACCACTATGAGCTGGACGACTTCCAGATCCAGACCGTCACCGAGGGCCGGGAGGCCATGGGCTCCGCCCTGGTGAAGCTCCGCTCCGGCGGCAAGGTCTACTCCGGCACCGGCATCTCCACCGACGTCATCGGCGCCAGCATCCGGGCCTACGTCAGCGCGCTGAACAAGATCGTCTACGAGGAGGTATGAGAAGACCATGAAGCTCTCCTTTACCATTCGCCACTGGCCCGGCATGGACTGGGGCCAGTTCTGCGCCGCCGCGGCGGACAGCCATCTGGCGGGGCTGGAGATCGACAGCGTATACAACCCCGTCCTCAGTCAGCGGATGAGCCCGGTGAACCCGGAGCTGGCGGTGGCCGCCCGGCGGGAGCTGGTGCGCCAGGGGCTGGAGGTGCCCTGCGTGGGGGTGGAGGCGGACCTGACGGCGGAGGAGGCCCCCGCCGAGACCGCCGCCGCCCTGGAGGCCGCTGCCAACCTGCTGGTGCCCTACGTGGTGGTCCACACCGCCA
The DNA here is from genome assembly GCA_018712665.1 of Candidatus Pelethomonas intestinigallinarum. Classification (GTDB taxonomy): domain Bacteria; phylum Bacillota; class Clostridia; order Oscillospirales; family Oscillospiraceae; genus Pelethomonas; species Pelethomonas intestinigallinarum. The sequence continues at coordinate 2,925 of DVGP01000003.1, forward strand.
GCAGCGACGGCACCGCCGTCCGGGAGAAGCTGGCCCCCCTGGTGGATGCCGCGGAGCGAGCCGGGGTGGTGCTGCTGCTGGAGAGCAGCGGCGGCATGGCCGACACCCGGCGGCTGGTGGAGGTGCTGGACCACTTCGCCTGCGACAATCTGGCCGCCTGCTGGTGCATGTTCGACACCTGCCTGTGTGCCAAGGAAAGTCCCCAGCAGACCATCACCAACCTGGGGGCCTACGTCCGCCACGTCCGCGTCAGCGACGGCTCCGCCGGCAGCAGGAGCCCCGAGGTGGGCCACGAGCTCATCGGGGAGGGGGACCTGCCCCTCCAGGCTCTGATGGACGCCCTGCGCTCGGTGAACTACGACGGCTTCCTCTCCCTCCAGTGGGATCCCCAGTGGTCTGAGGGCTACGGGGACCTGGAGATGATTTTGACCCACTTCGCCGTCACCATGTCCGCCTACGCCCGGGAGGCGCGGCGGCAGAACCTCTACTACAGCCAGACCGGCGAGGGGCAGTACGTGTGGAAGAAGGACATCGTCATCGACTGCACCTTCCCCCAGGTGCTGGACCGGATGGTGGAGGAGTTCCCGGACCAGTACTGCTTTAAGTACACCACCCTGGACTACACCCGGACCTACAGCCAGTTCCGGGACGACGTGGACCAGTTCGCCAGGAGCCTCATCGCCATGGGGGTGAAGGCCGGGGACAAGGTGGCCGTGTGGGCCACCAACGTGCCAGCCTGGTTCATCACCTTCTGGGCCGCCACCAAGATCGGCGCCGTGCTGGTGACGGTGAACACCGCCTACAAGATCCACGAGGCGGAGTACCTCCTCCGCCAGTCCGACACCCACACCCTGGTGATGATCCAGGGCTACCGGGACAGCGACTACGCCGGCATCATCGCCGAGCTGTGCCCGGAGCTCGCCTCCGCCGTCCCCGGCAAGCCCCTCCACTGCAAGCGCCTGCCCTTCCTGCACAACGTGGTCACCGTGGGCTTCCGCCAGGCCGGGTGTCTGACCTGGGAGGAGGCGGTGGCCCTCAGCGGCCGGGTGCCCATGGAGGAGGTCCGCCGCCGGGCGGCCAGGGTCAATGTCCACGACGTGGCCAACATGCAGTACACCTCCGGCACCACCGGCTTCCCCAAGGGAGTCATGCTCACCCACTACAATGTGGTCAACAACGGCAAGTACATCGGCGACCACATGGATCTGTCCACCGCCGACCGGATGATGATCCAGGTGCCCATGTTCCACTGCTTCGGCATGGTGCTGTCCATGACCGCCTGCATGACCCACGGGGCCACTATGTGCCCCCTGCCCTACTTCTCCCCCAAGCCCGCCCTGGCCTGCGTCAACCAGGAGCGGATTACCGCCTTCAACGGCGCGCCCACCATGTTCATCGCCATGATGAACCACGAGGACTTCCCCAAGACAGATTTCTCCTACATCCGCACCGGCATCATGGCCGGGTCCAACTGCCCCGCCGACCTGATGCGGAAGGCCGCCGACGTGATGAACATGAAGCAGATCGTCAGCGTCTACGGCCAGACCGAGGCATCCCCCGGGTGCACCATGTCCAGCTTCGACGACCCCCTGGACGTCCGCACCGACACCGTGGGCAGCGCCTTCGCCAACGTGGAGTGCAAGATCGTGGACCCGGATACCGGGGAGGAGTGCCCTGTGGGGGTCAGCGGCGAGTTCCTGGCCCGGGGCTACAACATCATGAAGGGCTACTACAAAATGCCCGACGCCACCGCCGCCGCCATCGAGCCCGACGGCTGGCTCCACACCGGGGACCTGGCCTGCGTGGACGAGAACGGCAACTACCAGATCACCGGGCGCTTGAAGGACATGATCATCCGGGGCGGCGAGAACATCTACCCCAAGGAGATCGAGGAGTTCTACTACACCAACCCCAAGGTCTCCGACGTCCAGGTCATCGGCGTCCCCGACCAGCAGTACGGCGAGGAGATCATGGCCTGCATCATCCTCAAGGAGGGCCAGACCGCCACCGTGGAGGAGATGAAGGACTACGTCCGCTCCCACATGGCCAAGCACAAGGTCCCCCGGTACATCGAGTTTATGGACGCCTTCCCCATGAACGCCGCGGGGAAGATCCTCAAGTACAAGATGCGGGAGGACGCGGAGAAAAAGCTGGGGCTGAAGGGGTAAGGGCTCCTCTCCCCTCTCAAAAGCGCCGCCCGGCAAGGCCATACGCCTTGCCGGGCGGTGTTTTCGTTGGAATCGGTGCGATACCATGCCGCAAAGGCATAGCTCACCATAAGCCACAGGCATTTGCCTTTTGCCCGCTGTTCCTTTATAATGATAAACAGGGGCCCTGCCCCGCCAGACCAACAGAGAAACGAGGGAACACGTCATGGAATATCGCGTCAACCGGCGCACGGGAGACCGTATCAGCGCCCTGGGGATGGGGACCAGCGCCATCGCCTCCGCCGGGGAGGCCGAGGGGATCGAGACGCTGCGGCTGGCCGTGGAGAACGGGATCAACTACTTTGACCTGGCCACCGCTGAGTCGGTGAACTTCACCACCTTCGGCAAGGCCCTGGCCGACGTCCGGGACAAGGTCCTCTACCAG
>DVGP01000060.1 GCA_018712665.1 Candidatus Pelethomonas intestinigallinarum
AGGAGACGCTGGCTCTGGCTAGAGCATTGTTTGCGGCCCCCACTGATAAAATTCCCCACTTGTCCCGCGGGGGATTCCAAAGGGGGCGAGCCCCCTTTGTGTCGTCGTGGGGGAGGGGTACATAGGGGAGGGACCCCATCGAAAGGGTCCCTTCCCTATGCGCCCTTTTGGGTACTTTTCCGGCGAGGGAAAAGTACCCCGGGGTACGGGGCCGGAGGCCCCGAAAGCCACCGAATAGAATGGCAATACCCGGTGAAGAAAAATGTTTCTCCCCCACCCGCCCGGCGATACGCGAATCTCAGCGCATCGGTGCCATGCGCTGGAACAGAACAATCAAACCCGGGGTCCGGGGCCGGAGGCCCCGAAAGGTAACGAATCGCAAAGCATAACTGCTTTGCGCCGAACAAAAACACGCCTCTGCCTCACAAAGAGACAAAGGCGCGCGACCTCTGCGGTACCACTCTTCTTGCCCGGGAACGCCGGGCCACTCAAGTCCTGTGGGGTAACGGCCACCGCCGGGCGGGCCTAGTGGGGCCGGGACGCTGGCCGCGTCCCGCCGGTTCAGCCGCCTGCTCCAAGGGGATCTTCCCCCGCCTGACCTCTCCGCCCTTCCACCGGTTCGGGCGGCTCTCTGTGCAGGCCGGTGCGGGGTACTCGTCCTTTTCCGCGCAGTTCACCATGATAATGATACCATATTATACGCCGGAGGCCGGTTTGTCAACCGTTTTTCCCGGGATTTTTGCCTTTCCGCCGGCCAGGAGCCGCCCGGCGGTGAGGGCGGTGAAGGGGGCCACGGTGACCAGGCCGAAGGAGCCCACCACGGTGTGGATGATCTCCGCGGCCACGTACTTGTAGTTGAGCATGTGGTCCAGGGGCGTGCCCTGGGCCATGAAGACCATGAGCAGGGCGATGTAGCCCCCGGAGTAGGCGAAGAGCAGGGTGGTGGTCATGGTGCCCATGGCCGCCCGGCCCACGTTGAGGCCGGACTTGACGGCCTCCCGCCAGTCCAGGTCCGGCCGCTTCTCCACCACCTCGTACACGGCGGAGGTGATGTCCACGCTCAGGTCCATCACCGCCCCGGAGGCCCCCAGGAAGATGGAGGCCATGTAGATCTGGGTCAGATCCAGGTGCTGGTAGCCGGAGTAGAGCAGGCTCTCCGAGGAGCTCATCACCGCCCCGTGGATCTGGAAGAGGTCGGTGAAGATCACCCCCAGCACGCAGGTGACCACGATGCCCAGGAAGGACCCGGACACCGCCGCCAGGCACCGCCGGTCGAAGCCGTAGACCAGGCCGATGATCATGACCGTCAAGAACAGGGTCAGGGCCAGGCCGATCCAGATGGGGTTGAAGCCCCGGAGATACAGGGGGACCAATATCTTCCACATGGCCAGAATGGTCAGGGCGAAGGAGGCCAGGGCCCGGACCCCGGTGCGCCCGGCGAACAAAATGAGGAACAGGGCGAAGGCCGCCGCCAGCACCGCCTCCCAGCCCAGCCGGTAGTGGTCGGACATGGTGACGTTGGTGATGGCGTCCCCGTCGTGGCTGACCACCACCAGGGCCCGGTCCCCGGGGGCGAAGAGCTTGTCCTGCTCCAGAGAGCCGTTGAGCATGTTCACGCCGGTGACGATCTCCCCGGCAAAGGCCCCGTCCAGCAGCTCCAGCTCGCACAGCTGCTCCCCGGAGCGGACCAGGCCGGTGTCGATGATGGCGCTGTCGTCGGTGGACAGCACCCGGGCGGAGCACCGCTCCGCCTCCTGGTAGTTTACCGCGCCCTCGAACCCCGTGGGCAGGGCCAGCAGGAGGAGGATCATCACAAGGCATACCAGCACCGGGGCGTTCCGCTCCAGGGCCTGGCGGGAAAAAATAAGTTTCATAGGGCAGAGTGACTCCTTCGGATGAGGATACGGCGCTTTGGCCCGCCCCCGCCGGTGGCGGGGACGGGCCAGCGCGAATGAAAAGGATGAAGATGAAGAAGCTTGCGGTGTCGGGGGCGGGACGTTCTTACTGGACGTCCAGCATGTCGGCCAGCTTGTCGTAGATCTCGGTGTTGTCGTAGTAGCCGTTGAACACCTCGGCGTTCACGCCGTGGGCCAGGACGGCCACGGGCAGGCCGGTGTGGCTGTAGGAGGTGAAGCTGACGCCGGACTTGTTGTTGATGATGTGGGTGATGGTGACGGACAGGGGCTCGTAGGTGCCGTAGAGGACGTACTCCTCCTGCTCGTACTGGCTGGCGGCGGTGCCGTTGACGCTCTTCTCGTAGGCGGCCCGCAGCTGCTCCAGCTCATACTCGGTGAGCACCAGCTTGTCCCCCTCCTCGCCCTGGGTCTTCAGGCCGAAGAGCTCGGTGACGTCCTTCATCACGTCCTCAAAGGAGGTCTTGTTCTCCTTGTACTTGGCCACGTAGTCGCTGTCGAACTTGGCGTAGGAGATCTTCTGGCTCTTGAGCAGGTTCAGATAGGTGTCGTAGTCAGTGCCGGCAAAGCCGATGGTCAGGCCGCCGGTCTCGTGGTCGCCGGTGACCAGGATCAGGGTCTCCTCGGGGTGCTCCGCGGCGAAGTCGATGGCCACCTGCACCGCGTCGGCCAGGGCCACGGTGTCATGGAT
>DVGP01000061.1 GCA_018712665.1 Candidatus Pelethomonas intestinigallinarum
GCTTCTATTGGTGCTTGTCGAAACAGGGTTCTTTAGATGCGGCATCGGGAGTATCCGTGGGAGTTCAGGACAGGCCTCATCTTATGCGGGGGATTCCAAAGGGGGCGTTGCCCCCTTTGTGTCGTCGCGGAAGAGGTGGTCACGGGGGAGAAACCCCATCGAAAGGGTTTCTCCTCCCGTGCGTGCTTTTGCCTACTTTTCCCACGAGAGAAAAGTAACCCGGGGTCCGGGGGCGGAGCCCCCGCAAAGGCTGCGAGCAGAATCGCAGCAATTCGGGGAGAGATATGTTTCTCCCCCGCCCGCCCGGCGGCACACGAATCTGAGCCCATCGGCGCCCTGCGCTGGCACAACGCCCATCTGAACGAGGAGCGGAGCCCCGTTCAAAAAATCAAAAAATTATACTTGGGGGAAAATAAATCCAAATTCTTGTTGAAAACTCCCGCTTGTGTGGTATACTAAACTTAGTATGTCATGCTCCGGGGCCGGGACGGCCCCTTGCTCTTTGGAGGTGCCCTCATTGGGAAAGATCGTAGCCATTGTCAATCAAAAGGGCGGTGTGGGAAAGACCACCACCTGCGTCAGCCTCACAGCCGCCCTGAAGGAGAAGGGAAAGCGGGTTTTGCTCTGCGACTTTGACCCCCAGGCCAACGCCACCTCCGGTATGGGGGTGGACAAGCGGACCTCCCAGGGGGTCTACGACGTGCTCATCAACGGCGTGGCCCCGGACAAGCGGGTGGTCTCCACCCGGTACGGCGACGTCCTCCCCTCCTGCAAGGACCTAGCGGGAGCCGGCGTGGAGATGATCGCCATGGAGGGCCGGGAGTTCCTGCTCCGCCGTGCCCTGGAGGCCCTCTCCCCCAACTACGACTACATACTGATCGACTGTCCTCCCTCCCTGGAGCTGCTGACCCTCAACGGCCTGTGTGCCGCCGACAGCGCCCTGGTGCCGGTCCAGGGGGAGTACTTCGCCCTGGAGGGGCTCAGCGATCTGATGAACACCATCCGCATGGTCCGCCGGGGCCTGAACCCCCGGCTGGAGCTGGAGGGCGTGCTGATGACCATGTACGACAGCCGCACCAACCTGGCCGCCCAGGTGGCCGAGGAAGTGAAGCGGTACTTCCCGGGGAAGGTGTACGCCACCGTGATCCCCCGGAACGTCCGGCTCAGCGAGGCCCCCAGCCACGGCAAGCCCATCACCGGCTACGACCGGTCCTCCCGGGGCTACGAGGCCTATATGGCCCTGGCGGATGAATTTTTGCGCAAGACAGGCGACACGGAGAAAGGAGAGATCCATGGCAGGTAAGAAAACAGGTTTGGGCCGGGGCCTGGGCGCCCTGATCCCGGAGGATTTCTCCCTGAACGCCCCGGCGCCCGCCTCCACCCTGCCCATTTCCATGGTGGAGAGCTACGCCGGCCAGCCCCGGAAGCATTTTGACCAGGAGAAGCTGGAGGAGCTGGCGGACTCCATCCGGGAGCACGGCGTGATCCAGCCCCTGACCGTGCGGAAGCTCTCCTCCGGCTACTACCAGATCATCGCCGGTGAGCGGCGGTGGCGGGCGGCCCGGCTGGCGGGCCTGACGGAGATCCCCGCCGTGGTCATCGAGGCCGACGACCGCACCGCCATGGAGCTGGCCATGATCGAGAACCTCCAGCGGGAGGATCTGAACCCCATGGAGGAGGCGGAGGGCTACCACGCTCTGGTGGACCAGTACGGCCTCACCCAGGAGCAGGCGGCCCAGCGGGTGGGCAAGTCCCGGTCCGCCGTGGCCAACGCCCTGCGGCTGCTGAGCCTGGCCCAGCCGGTGCGGGACATGGTGGAGGCGGGAGTGCTCTCCGCCGGCCACGCCCGGGCCCTCCTCCCCCTCTCTGCCGAGCTCCAGGAGCAGGCCGCCTCCACGGTGGCCGCCTCCAACCTCAGCGTCCGCCAGACGGAGCAGCTGGTGAAGCGGCTGATGACCCAGCCGAAGGAAAAGCCGAAGAAGGACCCGGCGGCGGTGGACTACGTGGCCGAGGCGGAGCGGGACCTGTCCACCCGCCTGGGCCGGGCCTGCCGCATCGCCCACGGGAAGAAGAAGGGGCGGATCGAGATCGAGTACTACGGCGTGGACGACCTCAACGACCTGCTGGAGGCCCTGGGGAAGCTGGGGGAGTAGCTGTTTCACGTGAAACATCCCCGCCGGCGCTTTTATTTCAACGATCGACAAGGGAGTTCACTTTACCGGCTCTTCAGAGGGCTCCGCCCTCTGGCTTGACCCTTCGGGGCCTCCGGCCCCATATCCCGGGGGTTTCACCCCCGGCCCCCGACCTACTTTTCCCTCGTGGGAAAAGTAGGCAAAAGCACGCATAGGGGCGGGACCCTTTCGATGGGGTCCCTCCCCTATGAACCCCACCCCCACGACGACACAAAGGGGGACGCCTGTCCCCCTTTGGAATCCCCCGCATAAGAAGAGGCCTATTCTGAATTCCTATGGATACTCCCGCAGGTGCGTTACAAGAAACATGTTCCGATAAGCACCTATAGAAACATCTATCTCTTTCACAGGGCCGGAGGCCGAAGTAGCGTCGATAGACCCGCTGTAGATTAGATGATAAAAACCTAATTAAGCGGCAGAGCAGTTGCAAATTTAATAAAATCCGATTAGACACCCCCGTAAACTGGGGGACCGGGGGTATCCCCCGGCGCCCTTTTGGGTACTTTTCCGGCGAGGGAAAAGTACCTCGCCCGTGGGTGCGGGAACCCACAAAAACTATGATAAGCAGTATCTTCCCTGTTTTGCCGGCAGAGCCCGGCATACGGCTGTGAAAAATACAAGGAGCCACACCATGTTAGACATCAAATTCATTCGTGAAAACCCCGACGCCGTTCGGGAGAACATCAAAAAGAAGTTCCAGGACGCCAAGCTTCCTCTGGTGGACCAGGTCCTGGACCTGGACGAGCGGAGCCGGGCGGCCATCACCGAGGCCAGCGACCTCCGGGCGAAGCGCAACGCCCTGAGCAAGCAGGTGGGCATGCTCATGGGCCAGGCAAAAAAGGACCCCTCCAAGCTGGAGGAGGCGGAGGCGGTGAAGGCCCAGGTGAAGGCCAACGCCGAGCGCCTGGCGGAGCTGGAGGCCCTGGAGGGGCAGCTGGCGGAGGAGATCCGCCACATCATGCTCCAGATCCCCAACATCATCGACCCCTCCGTGCCCATCGGCCCAGACGACAGCTGCAACGTGGAGGTGGAGCGGTTCGGCGAGGCCAAAGTCCCCGACTACCCCATCCCCTACCACACGGAGATCATGGAGAGCTTTGACGGCATCGACCTGGACGCCGCTGGCCGGGTCTCCGGCAACGGGTTCTACTACCTCATGGGGGACGTCGCCCGGCTCCACGAGGCCGTCCTGGCCTATGCCCGGGACTTCATGATCGACCGGGGCTTCACCTTCTGCGTGCCCCCCTTCATGATCCACGGCAACGTGGTGGAGGGTGTCATGAGCCAGACGGACATGGACGCCATGATGTACAAGATCGAGGGGGAGGACCTCTACCTCATCGGCACCAGCGAGCACTCCATGATCGGCAAGTTCATCGACCAGATCATCCCCGAGAGCAAGCTGCCCCAGACCCTCACCTCCTACTCCCCCTGCTTCCGCAAGGAGAAGGGCTCCCACGGCATTGAGGAGCGGGGCGTGTACCGCATCCACCAGTTCGAGAAGCAGGAGATGATCGTGGTCTGCAAGCCCGAGGAGTCCATGGACTGGTACGAGAAGATGTGGCGGTGGTCCGTGGAGCTCTTCCGCTCCCTGGACATCCCCGTGCGGCAGCTGGAGTGCTGCTCCGGGGACCTGGCGGACCTGAAGGTGAAGAGCTGCGACATCGAGGCGTGGTCTCCCCGGCAGCAGAAGTACTTCGAGGTCTGCTCCTGCTCCAACCTGGGGGACGCTCAGGCCCGGCGGCTGAAGATCCGGGTGAAGGGCGAGAACGGCAAAAACTACCTGCCCCACACCCTGAACAACACCGTGGTGGCCCCGCCCCGGATGCTTATTGCCTTCCTGGAGAACAACCTCCAGGCCGACGGCACCGTGACCATCCCCGCCGTCCTGCGGCCCTATATGGGCGGCAAGGAGAAGCTGGTCCCCAAGGGCTGAGAGGCCTTTTCTCCGCGAAGGCGGAGCGCGAATGGAACTGATTTTGAATGAGAATGAAAAGGAGAAGCTGACCATGAAAAACATTTGGAAGCTCCTGGGCGCCGCCGCCGCGGTCGCCGCGCTGACCCCCCACTCCTGGGACCAGGACCCCAAGACCGGCAAGCGCAAGTACACCGCCCTGCTGTGGTCCGCCACCGTGGAGCCCAAGGCCGAGGGCGAGGGCAAGACCGTCAGCCTGTCCCTGGGCCTGAACATCCCCACGGTGAAGATGAACGAGGAGGCCCACCTCTTTGCCGACGACCTGCTGGTGAACTACCACACCGCCGCCGCCGTGGCGCCCCAGGGCGAGGCTGCCGCCGAGAGCGCCGCCGAACCTGAGGCGGAGAGCGCCCCGGCGGAGGAGGCCTCCACCGAGGAGCCGGCGGAGGAGGAGCCCGCCGACGGGCAGGCGTGACCTCAGGACATAAGACAGCATGAAAAAGTTCTTGCGGGAGTTCAAGGCCTTCGCCATGCGGGGCAACGTCATCGACCTGGCGGTGGGCGTTGTCATCGGCGGCGCCTTCAGCTCCATCACCACCTCCCTGGTTAACGACATCATCAACCCCGTCCTGGGGCTGTTCACCGGGGATAACAGCGCCCTGGCCGCCCTGGCCATCCACCTGCCCGGCGGCGGGGACATAATGGTGGGCAATTTTATCAACGCCGTGGTAAACTTTGTCATCATGGCCTTTGTGGTGTTCTGCATGGTGAAGGCCATCAACCGCCTCTACCGGAAGAAGGAGGAGGCCC
>DVGP01000062.1 GCA_018712665.1 Candidatus Pelethomonas intestinigallinarum
TAGGTGTTCGTGTAATGTCCATCTGGTGGAGGTGAGGGGAGTCGAACCCCTGTCCGAAAACAATTCCACGGGATGTTCTCCGGGCGCAGGCGGTTATTCCGGGCGGCGTTACCGCCCTGTTCCCCTCCCGGCGGGCAAGCCGCCACGCCGGCCGGTCAGGTAAGAGTCATCATGCATGGCACGGTCAACTCTTTCCGTGCGCACGTTCACTGCGAAACGACGCCCTCCTTGAGCCGCAGTCCTCTCAAGTCGGACGGCTGCCAGCAATTAGGCAGCGATAGCTAAAGAATCGTTGTTCTTTAATTTATAAAGGTTGCCCATTTTCAGGTGGCTGGGCGCCACCGCCCGCTGATCCCGCTTCCTCGTCCCCGTCGAAACCGGTACACCCCCATAGGTGCGGACTGAGCATAGCACAGTCCGCGGAAGAAATCAATCAAATTTTTGTAAACAACAACGTTTCAGCACTTCGAAAATTTCACCATCATGGCCTGGGGCAGTAGTTTCGCCAGCACCCGGTAAAGCTTGTAAAAGGCCCTCGGCGTGTATACAACCTTCCCCGCCCGGGACGCCGCCAGGGTCCCGGCCACAACCTTGTCCGGGTCGCAGTAGGGCAGCGTCTCAAAGGTCCTGGAGTTGCCCTGGATGTGGCCGATCTTCAAAAACTCCGTGGCCATGGGCCCGGGGCAGACGGCGGTCACGGCGATGCCCCGCCCCCGCAGCTCCGCCGACAGGCCCCGGGTAAAGGCGGACACGTATGCCTTGGTGCTGGAGTAGACCGTCATCCGGGGATTGGGGCAGAAGGAGGCGATGGAGCTGACGTTGATGATTCGGCCCCCATTGGGCATGTGGGGCAGGACCATGTGTGTCACCGCGGTGAGGGCCGTGACGTTCAAGTCCGTCATCCTTACCTGGCGCTCCACGTCTCCATCCCCCAGGTTGCCCAGGTAGCCGCAGCCGGCGTTGTTGATGAGGAGGGACACCTCCGGTCTCTCCGCCGCCAGCTTCTCTCCCAGCTTTTTCAGGTCCTCCTTGTCGCAGAGGTCCAGGGAAAGAATCTCTGTCTCCAGCCCCTCCAGCTCCCCGGCCAGCTTCTCCAGCCGGTCCCGGCGGCGGGCGATGAGCCAGAGGCGGTCCACCCCCGGGAAATAGTCCCGAAGCTGCCGGGCAAAGGACATCCCCAGACCGGCGGAGGCGCCGGTGACGATGGCTGTGCTCATGTTACTTCTTCTCCGGCTCGGGGTACTCCTCCCCCTGGGTGTCCACCCGGATGGAGCGGATGACCTGGGGCTTGGTGGGCTTGTCGTTCATCATGTTCCGGGGCACCCGGGACACGGCCACGGCGGCCTCCACATTTTCGGTGATCTGCCCGAAGGCGGCGTACTGGCCGTCCAGATGGGGGGCGGCCTCCACCATGATGAAGAACTGGCTGCCGGCGCTGTCCGGGTGCATGGCCCGGGCCATGGACAGCACACCCAGGGTGTGCTTGATGTCGTTCTTCTCAAAGCCGTTGCCGGCGAACTCCCCCCGGATCTGGTAGCCGGGACCGCCGGTACCGGTGCCGCTGGGGCAGCCGCCCTGGATCATGAAGCCGGGGATGACCCGGTGGAAGGTCAGGCCGTCATAGAAGCCGCCGTTGGCCAGGGCGATGAAGTTGTTCACGGTGTTGGGGGCCTTCTCAGGGTACAGCTCCCCCCGCATGACCTGACCATTTTCCAGCTCGATGGTGACGATGGGGTTGCTCATGTTTCAAATCTCCTTGTCTGTGTTCTTAAAAATCAGCGGTTGTAGCTCTTCATGACCCGGTCCATGTCCCGCTTGGCGTCCCGCTGGGCCATGGCGTCCCGCTTGTCATAGTTCTTCTTGCCCCGGCAGAGCCCCACCTCCACCTTCACCCTGGCGTTTTTGAAATAGACGCTCAGGGGTACCAGGGCCATGCCGTCCTGCTGGGCCCGGGCCTGGAGCTTGTTGATCTCCCGCTTGTGCATCAGCAGGCGGCGGGGGCGCACCGGGTCCTTGTTGAAGATGTTGCCGTGCTCATAGGGGCTGATGTGCATACCGTGGACGTAGATCTCGCCGTTCTTGGCGATGCAGTAGGCGTCCTTCAGGTTCAGTGTACCGGCCCGGATAGATTTCACCTCCGTGCCGAACAGCTCGATGCCCGCCTCGAACCGGTCCTCCACAAAGTAGTCGTGGTGGGCCTTCCGGTTCTGGGCGGCGATTTTGATCCCGCTCTTCTCCGCCATAGCCCCGCCTCCTCTCTTATCCTTCTTTGCTTGGGATAGCAGACAGCAGTATATCACATCTTTCCCACCCCTGCAAGCTTTCCGCCCCGCGCGAGCGCCGAAACTTATGCGGGATTCACCTTGAGGCTTCTGCAGCGGCCTTTTTCGATTCAAGCCGCTGTCCGCGATACGCCCGGCAGGCCCTCGTGCCGCGGAACGAGGCAAGGCGTCCCCAAACTCCTGAAAAATATTGTTTGCTTTTTAACAGAGTATCTGGTAGGATAGCGGTGGGACAATTCATAGATCAGGAGGCTTCCTACCGTGAAAAAATTAGTTGTCAGCAAGGAGAACCCCTGCAAGGCATGTCTGAGCTGCGTCCGGGCCTGCTCCGAGGCGTTCTACAAGACCTTTGACCCGGATCTCAGCTGCATCCGCATCACCGCCAAGGCCGACGGCGAGCCCAAGGTGATGAGCTGCATCATGTGCGGCAAGTGCGCCAGAACCTGCCCTGAGGGGGCCATCAGCCAGAACGCAAAGGGCGTGTACATGATCGACAAGAAGAAGTGCGTGGGCTGCGGCAAGTGCGTGGAGGCCTGCCCCATGCACGTAATGGTCATGGCCCCCGGCGCCGACAAGCCCAGCAAGTGCATCGCCTGCGGCATCTGCGCCAAGGCCTGCCCCATGGGCATCCTCTCCGTGGAGGAGAAGTAAGCGTACATCATCGCATCAGGCGGGCGGCCCATTCGCCCGCCTGATCTCTTATCGACCACAGGAGGCGCCTATGTTTCCTACCGCGGACTTTCTCCTCTACTGCCTGGTGTCCTTCGCCACCCCCGGCCCCAACACCCTGATGGCTCTGGAGCAGGGGCGGCGGAAGGGCTTTCGCCGGGGGATCTGGCTGAACCTGGGGATGCTGTGCGGGCTGAGCGCCGTCATGCTGCTGTGCCTGGCCTTCTCCAAGGTCCTTTACGACGCCCTCCCCCTCTTTCAGCCGCTGATGCGCCTGGTGGGCGCCGCCTACATGCTCTATCAGGCATGGAAGTGCCTGAACCGCAAGGACACGGAGGGGCGGGACCCGGGGAAAGGAGATTTTCTCACCGGGCTCCTCATGCAGTTTATCAACCCCAAGGTGATCCTGCTGGGGATCTCCATCATCTCCAACTACCTGCTTCCCCACTTCACCGCCCCTCCCGCTCTGGCGGCCATGGCGCTGTCCCTGGCCTTTCAGGCCTTCGCCTACGGGCTGGTGTGGTTGGCCTGCGGTGCGGCCCTCAGCCGCTTCCTCTCCCGCCACCAGCGCCCCGCCAACGCCGTCATGGCCCTGCTGCTGGTCTACTGCGCGTGGAAGATTTTGCATTAAAAGTCAAGAATAGAATAGTGGGAGAGGCACGCCTCTTTGGGCGTGCCTCTCCCAAATTTCTTTTCTTCCAGAACTTACAGATAGAATCTGTGGTTGCCGATGGTGGAGTGGTAGGTCCGGTTCTGGACGATCCACGTTCCCTGGGACAGGCTGGGATTGAAGAAATACAGGCTCTTTCCCACCGTGTTGGAACCCTCCAGGGCCATCTGGGCGGCCTTCACGCTCTGGGCCGTGGGCTCCCAGTAGATGGCCCCGTTGGCCACGGGGGTGAACTGGACGCCGTGCTTCGTGTCGAAGATCACGTCCTTGACGGTGCTGGGAAAGTCGCTGTGGGCCACCCGATTGAGGACCACGTTGCCCACGGCGATCTGTCCCGCCAGGGGTTCCCCCTGGCTCTCGGCGCTGATGATGCGGCTGAGCCAGTAGAGGTCCTCCTGACTGTAGCCCCCGCTCTCGCCGGTGGTCACCTTCACCGGGGCGCTCCAGCTGGTGAAGGTCACCTTCGCCCCCAGCAGCTCGGCCACCGCCCGCAGGGGGACGTATGTACGACCGTTTCGAATCAGATTGGGGGCGCTGATGGTGTGGCGCTGACCATCAACGGCGACATACCGCTGTCCTACGGGAACAGCCAGGGTGAAGCGGTCCGTCTCGCTGGTGGCAGTGCGGGAGACCCGGTCCCAGGTGGTATCCCAGCCCCCCATAGCATCCAGCAGGGCCACCATGGGGGCGTAGGTGACGCCGTCCACAGCGAAGGCGGCGGGGGACAGTGTCTCGCCGTCCACAGTAATCTCCACTGCCCGCTCATAAGCCTGGGCGGTCTGCCCCAGACCCAGGGACAGGGCCACGGCCAGGAGACAAATCATCCATTTGCATTTTTTTACAATAATATCATTCGCTCCTATCTTGAGAATTTGGAGGGGCCGGGGCGGCTGACAAAGTCGGTTCTGTCCGGCGCACATTCTTTCCATGGGGCGGAGCGCCGCCGGGCCGCGAATGGGATTTTGGCCGCAGCCCCGGCCTGCCCCTCCGTCGGACAGTATAGCGGACACACCCCCCCGGTGCAAGGCGTAAATGCTGGCAGGCCGGGGAGCGGCTGGCAAAGTCCCCTATCTTGACAAGCATGAGAAAAACTGCTACAATTTTGTTCGGTTTACAAGCGTCATCTGCCCGGTGATGATCCCGACACATCCCAATATGCCATATGCCGCGGGAGGGTCCCTGCCATGATTTTCTCCTCCGCCGAGTTTCTCTTCCTGTTTCTGCCCTGTGTGCTGCTGGTCTACTACAACCCCTTCTTCCGCGGGCGGCGGTTCCGCAACATCTTCCTGCTGCTGGTCTCCCTCTTCTTCTACGCCTGGGGTGAGCCGGTGAATGTGGTGCTGCTGCTGGCCTCCATCGCCGCCAACTGGTTCTTCGGCCGGATGGTGGAGGGGGAGGGGCCCCGCCGGCGGTTCTGGCTGTGGGCGGCGGTGGTCCTCAATCTGGCGGGGCTGTTCATTTTCAAGTATCTGGGCTTTGTCTGCCGGAATCTGGGCGCTCTGGGCCTGCCCATGCCGGAGATCGACCTGGCATTGCCCATCGGCATCTCCTTCTACACCTTCCAGGCCATGAGCTACGTCATCGACGTCTACCGCCGCCGCTCCCCCGCCCAGCGGAGCGTCCTGGATGTGGGGCTGTATGTGTCCTTCTTCCCCCAACTCATCGCCGGGCCCATCGTCCGGTATGAGACCATCGCCCAGGAGATCCACGGCAGGCGGGAGACCTGGGAGGACTTCCGGGGCGGTGTGCCCCGGTTCATCGCGGGCCTGGGGAAAAAGGTGATCCTCTCCAACAATATGGCCATTCTGGCCGACGCCGCCTTCGACACCCTCCCCTCCCTCTCCGCCCCCATGGCCTGGCTGGGAACCGTGGCCTACGGGCTTCAGATCTACTTCGACTTCTCCGGCTACAGCGATATGGCCATCGGCATGGGCCGGATGTTCGGCTTCCACTTCCTGGAGAACTTCGACAGGCCCTACCTGGCTACCTCCATCACCGACTTCTGGCGGCGCTGGCATATCTCCCTGTCCACCTGGTTCCGGGACTACGTCTACATCCCCCTGGGGGGCAACCGGGTCAGCGCCGGACGTCATCTGTTCAACCTCTTCGTGGTGTGGCTCCTCACCGGAATCTGGCACGGGGCCAACTGGACCTTCCTCCTCTGGGGCCTGGGGTACTTTCTCCTGCTGATGGCGGAGAAGTACGGGCATATCGACAGGCGCCTGGGCGTCCTCCGCCGGCCCTGGACCCTCTTCTGGGTGCTGATGCTGTGGGTGCTGTTCCGGGCGGAGAACGTGGCCGCCGCGGGGGACTATTTCGCCGCCCTCTTTACCGGGGGCCGGGGGGACATCAAGGACTTTCTCTACTATTTCGGCAACATGAAGTTCTATTTGGCAGCAGCGGTGGCCTGCTGCCTGCCCTGGGACAAGCTGTGGCGGCGGGTGCCGGAGGCCCCCCGGGCCTGCCTCTCCGCCGCTGGGTCCGCGGCGGTGCTGCTCCTGGTGCTGACGTACGTGGTGGGCAGCACCTACAACCCCTTCATCTATTTCAATTTCTGACGGGAGGCGACGGGCTGTGAAGAAGAAAGCGGAAAATTTCACCGCCGCCGTCTTTCTGGCGGTGCTGGGGACCTGTCTGGTCCTGGTCCTCACCGGCGTGGTCCGGGTGGGCACAGGCCGGCAGGAGCCGGTGGGCCTGTCCTACTATGATCCCGGCCCGGAGGGCCCGACCTACGTGTCCCTGGTGAAGTGGTTCGAGGACACCTGCCGGGCCTTTTGCACCACGGAGCTCCCCGGGCGGATGGTCCTCCAAGAGGCCAACGCCCACCTCAATCGGTCCCTGGGCAAGTGGATCTTCGAGAGCACCGACCCGGAGGTGGTGCGCTTGCACAACGGCTATCTGGAGTCCATCGGCAACTTCTACTACTATCTGACGGAGCCGGACATCACCGTGGCGAACTTCGCCGCCTGGACGGAGGAGACACTGGGCTGCCCCTTCCTCTACGTCCAGGCCCCCTGCAAGCTCTGTCGGATCGACAACGAGCTTCCCCTGCCGGAGATGACCAACAACAACGCCGAGGCGAGCTGGCTGCTGCGGATGCTGGAGGAGCGGGGTGTAGCGTGGCTGGACCTGCGGGAGAGCCTCCACGCCGACGGCCTGGACCACTACAGCTGCTTCTACGTCACCGACCACCACTGGACCATGTCCACGGGGCTTTGGGCGGCCGGTACCATGGCGGAAGAGCTCAACAGCCGCTACGGCCTGGGGCTGGACGCCAGCCCCCTGGACCCGGACAAATACCAGTCCCGGGTGTGGGAGGACGCCTTCCTGGGCTCCCAGGGCCGGAAAGTGACACTGGCTTTCGCCCAGCCGGAGGACTTCAGCCTGCCGGTGCCCGACTTCCCTACCCATCTGCGGCTGACTGTCCCCGGCGACGGCGTGGTGCGGGAGGGGGACTTCTCCATTCTCTACGACGAGGAGGAGATCCCATCCGAGGACTACTACCGCAGCAACAGCTACGGCGCGGTGATCCAGGGGGACTGCCCCTACCTGACGGTTGAAAACCTGGACGATCCCGACGGGCCGGTGGTGGCGGTGCTGCGGGAGTCCTTCGCCATCGCTCCGGGACCATACCTGTC
>DVGP01000063.1 GCA_018712665.1 Candidatus Pelethomonas intestinigallinarum
GTGTTGATGGACACGTGGAGCAGAGCGGAGAGCTGCTTCAAGGTCTCCGGATTCGGGGTTGTCTCCCCCCTCTCCCACCGGGACACCGCCTGCCGGGTGACGTGGAGCTGGTCCGCCAGCTCCTGCTGGGATAGGCCCCGCTGCTCCCGCAGCTTGACCAGAACGTCCTTGCTTTCCATGGCTGTGATCTCCTTTGTATTTGGTGCTACCAGTATATCCCGGGAAACACAGTCCTGTAAAGCAACCGTCTGTTGCTCAGCCCAGCAGCTTCTCCAGGGCGGCCAGCTTCAGGCAGGTGCAGAACACGTCGATGGCCACCTGGAGCTCCTCCACCGGGGGCAGGCTGGGGGCGATGCGGATGTTGCGGTCCCGGGGATCTACGCCGTAGGGGAAGGTGGCCCCGGCGCCGGTCATGACGATCCCGGCCTCCTTGCACAATGCCAAGGTCCGTTTGGCCAGGCCGTCCATGGTGTCCACGCTGACAAAGTAGCCGCCCTTGGGCCGCTTCCAGGAGGCGATGCCCAGGGGGGCGATCTTCTCCTCTAGAGCGGAGACCACCGCGTCAAACTTGGGCTTCATGATGGCGGCGTGCTTCTTCATCAGCTCCAGGGTGTGGGCCTTGTCCTTCAGATAGCGGACGTGGCGGAGCTGGTTGACCTTGTCGTAGCTGATGGTCTGAATGCTGAGCAGGTCCGTCATATATTTGATGTTGTCCACGCTGGAAGCCATAACGCTGATGCCGGCGCCGGGGAAGGTCACCTTGGAGGTGGAGGCGTACTCAAAGACCATGTCCGGGTTTCCGGCCTCACGGCACAGGCTGATGATGTCCAGGAAGGGCACGAAGTCCCCGTCAAACTCGTGGATGCAGTAGGCGTTGTCCCACATGAGGAGGAAATCAGGGGCGGCGGGCTTCAGATGGGCGATGCGATCAATGGTCTCGTCGCTGTAGATGATCCCCTCGGGGTTGGAGTACTTGGGCACACACCACATGCCCTTCACGGCGGGGTCCTTCACCGCCTCTTCCACCGCGTCCATGTCCGGGCCGGTCTCGGTCATGGGGATGGTGATGAGCTCCATGCCGAAGGACTGGCTGACCTTGAAGTGGCGGTCATAGCCCGGAGAGGGACACAGGAACTTGACGATGTCCAGCTTCGCCCAGGGCTTCTCACTGTGGAGCAGACCGTGGGTGTAGGCCTTGGCGATGGTGTCGTACATCAGGGTCAGGCTGGCGTTGCCGCCGATGAAGCACTCCTCGGCGCGGCAGCCCAGGATCTCGGCAAAGTAGCGCTTGGCGCAGGGCAGTCCGGTCAGCTCGCCGTAGTTGCGCACATCCACACCGTCCACCACGCAGTCCTCGGGGCTGGTGATGACGGTAAGCATGTCGCTGACCAGGTCCAGCTGGGCCTTTCCGGGCTTGCCCCGGGACATGTCCAGCTTCAGGCCCTTAGCCTTCAGAGCCTCAAATTCCTTCTCCACGGCCTGCCGCTCCGCCTGGAGCTGTTCCCGGGTCATACTCGTGTATTCCATCACTTGCTACTCCTTTCGGTAGGCGTTTCCCATATTTTACTATACCGCCGGGAAAATAGCAAGAAAAAAGCGGCGGCCGCCCAAACCGGGCGGCCGCTGAAGGAAGAAAGCCGCATATTCGCCAAAAAATACAGACGACAGGCTCACAAAATAATGCAGATCAGGCCCCCGCTGCCCTCGTTGACGATCCGCTGAAGGGTCTCCTGGAACTTCAGCCGGGCGTCCATGGGCATCCGGTAGAGCTTCGCCTGGAGATCCTCGTTGACCAGCTCGTGGAAGCTGCGGCCGAAGATGTTGGACTCCCAGATCTTCCCCGGGTCGCCGCTAAACTTCTCCATCAGGTAGTTGACCATCTCCTCGCTCTGCTTCTCATTGCCCACGATGGGGGAGACGGTGGATTCGATGTCCACCTTGAACATGTGGATGGAGGGAGCGGTGGCCTTGAGCTTGATACCGTACCGCCCGCCCTGCCGCATGACCTCCGGCTCCTCCAGCTGCAATTCGTCCATGGTGGGCATGACGATGCCGTAGCCCGTCTCGTAGACGTTTTCCAGGGCGGAAGCAACCTTTTCGTAGCGGGCCTTGATCCCCGCCAGCTCCGTCAGCAGCTCCATCAGATCTCCGTCGTCGGCCACGGTGAAGCCGGACTGTTCACTGAGGGTCTGGTAGAACAACTCCCTGGGCAGCTGCAGCTCCGCCGTGGCCACGCCCCGGCCCAGGTCAATGGACAGCACCCGGCTGAGAGAGATATTCTCCGCCTCCCCCATGGCCCGCACCGTCGGCTCCACCTCCCGGATGTGGCGCATCTGGTCCCCGCCCTCCCGGATGGTGGAGAACAGGTTGGTCTTGATGGGGTGGTCCATGGGCAGAGCGTCCACCCAGGCCGGCAGCATCAGCCGCATCTCCCGCAGGGGGAACTCGTAGAGGATGCCCCTGATGATGTCTCGGATGGCCTCCTCCCCCAGCTCCAGGCAGTTCACCGGCAGGCAGCGGGTGCCGAAACGGCTCTCAATGTCCCGCGCGATGGTCTGGGCCCGGGAGGACTGGGGCTCCGCGGAGTTGAGCAGGACCACAAAGGGCTTTCCCAGGGCCTGCAGCTCCGTGATGACCCGCTCCTCCGGCTCCAGATAGTCCTCCCGTGGAATATCGGTGATGGAGCCGTCGGTGGTGATGACTACCGCCACGGTGGAGTGTTCCTCAATAACCTTTCGGGTGCCGATCTCCGCCGCCTCCGCCATGGGCATCTCCCGGTCCGACCAGGGAGTCATCACCATCCGGGGCGTCCCGTCCTCGAACTGCCCCATGGCCCCCTTGACCATATAGCCTACACTGTCGATGAGCCGCACGGAAAAGGTGGCGCCCCCCTCCAGGGTGACCTCCACCGCCTCCTCGGGGACGAACTTGGGCTCCGCCGTCATGATGGTCCGGCCGCTGCCGGACTGGGGCAGCTCGTCGATGGCCCGTTCCCGGCGATAGACGTTGTCGATGTTGGGGATGACACAGGTCTCCATAAATCGCTTGATAAAGGTGGATTTCCCTGTCCGCACAGGCCCCAGCACCCCCACAAAGAGGGACCCTCCGGTCCTTGTGGCAATATCCTGGTAGATGTCGGTGTTCGTCATAATGACCTCCCATGCGCCGCCGCGCGTAGAATTTTGATCTGGTGACCTCCAGGCCTGGGAGGCCGCTTCCCTCCCGTTTCCTACCGTAACTCTATGACAGCCTGGACAGGAATATGCCAAGGGTGGGACAAATCCATAGGCCCCCGCCATGCTGCGGCGGGGGCCTATGGCGTTATGGGCGGAAATCAACCGTTATCGGGCCTTCGGGATCAGCAGGAGCCGGTCTGTTGGGACCTGGCGTTCGTCGGACAGATCGTTGACCGCCATGATGGCCCGGCAGGTGGTGCGGTACTGCTTGGCCACGGACCAAAGCGTCTCCCCTGCCCCCACCTTTCGCAGAGTCAGGGATGGAATGGCGGGGGCATCCGCCGGTTCCTCCTGAATCTCTCCGCCACAGACGCACACATGGCGGCTAGGTCGGCAGACGTCCAGGGTCAGCTCCACGGGGAAGCGCAGCTCAATGCCGTCAGGCAGGATGCTGGCAATCACGTCTCCGTGACAGGCAGCCTGGGCGGCGATCTGGACGCCGGCGGGCTGCTCCGCGGGAGCGGTGACGGTAAACGCCTTGCTCACGCTGTGGAGGGCGTCGTTTTCATCCATATATAGGCACCGCCCCCACAGCGGGATCTCCAGGGTCTCCCCTCCCCCGCCCAGTTGGGCCCAGCTGCAGCGGATCTCTGTGTCCACCACCGCCTTCACCGCCGTACCGGTCTCCAGAAGCTCTCTGCCGTTTATGCGTCTGCTCTGCCGCTGGCTGTCCTCCCGCAGCGCCAGCTCGCCTGTCTGGCAGGACACAGGGGCGGCGGTGCTGTATAGGTCTGCGATGAACTCAATTTTTTCCGTGCGCCAGACGGTGGCTCTGGCCCGCAGCAGCAGGGTCAGGGTCATCACATGGGCGTCGTCATCTCCGGCCTCCCCGCCCATGCGGCATTCGGCGCTGAGCAGGCGGTAGGCTGTCTCGCTCTCCCAACTCTCCTCCAGACCGCTTCCCTCCAGAATCTGGGAGAAGGGCAGCTCCTGCTGGAGCAGGGCCAGGCGGCCGCCGCTCTCCCGGTACAGAACGGAGGCGGCAATGATCCCCTTCACCACCAGCTTGCTGCCGATGAGCTTGCTGTCGGTGCCCCGGACGTCCATGCGGGTGGAGATGATCTCCTCCGCCCCGCCCCGGCCCGGGGACAGGGGCAGCTCCTCCACATAGGTAAACTCCTTCTCACGTATGGCGGCAATGACCCGGGTCTCCTTCTGCTCCCGGAGGAGCTCGATGCCGCTCTCCCCCTCCTCGGTCTGGGTGCACACGGACATCTCCCTCCGCCGGCAGCCCATGGGCCACAGGAGCAGGTCCGCCCGGGCCAGGACCTTCCGTGGGTTCAGCATCCTCGCGTCAACGCTCCGCAGCTCCCCACGAATATCCAGAAATTCGCAGGTTTCCTCCCCCTGGCTCTCCCCATAGCATTGAAAGGGGATTTGAAAATGCAGGGCGCAGGGGCCGTCCCCTTTCTCCGGTATGTACAGCACCGACACATCCACCGCCCCGCTGGCGCAGAAGCGGCCATCCCCTGTCATCTCCCGGCCCGTCAGATAGACCATTCCGGTGGTCTCTACGATCCGCGCGATATCCGCGCAGCTGTCCGGCACGATGCTCTCCCGCATAGTCTCGCAGGAGAAAGGTGTGAAGGCCAGGGGCTCGTAGTAGTCGTGTCCGGCCTTTTTCAGTTTCAGTTCCATGATTCGGCGTCCTCCCTTTCGCTTCGCTTCTCCGCTCCCAGCCTTCCGGCGGATGGCTCTCGCTGCTTCCAGCATATGAGAGGACGGGCCGTTTCATTCCTTGATCCCAAACAGTTTCCGCAGGATGCCGCTCAGGCACCTGGGCGGCTTGACGACGACGATTTTCATGGGTACCTCCTTTCTATCTGCGCAGGCAGGCGCAGCCGCAGCCGATCAGCAGAAATGCCACGAGGAACAGAAGCGCTCCCACCGGAAAGATCGCGGCGATGAGGATGCCCGCTCCCAGCGCCAGCGCGCACAGGCCCAGGTACCTGCACCATCTGCAGCCCATAGTCAACGCCTCCTCTCCTCTGACTCACTTTCAGTATATACAGCTCGCGGGCGGCTGGTGACGTGCTGTGACCTCCTCTGGAGCCCGAAGCAGAAAAAGAGCTGACGGACGCCGCAGTGTCGTCCGTCAGCTCTCATCTATTTTTGTGCGCAGGATTCTGGCCGGGATTGGCGTTCCAGGCCTTCAGGTCCTTCAGCTCCTGGCAGAGCCGCAGATAGCTCTGGTGGCGGCTGGCGGGGATCTCTCCGGCCCGCACCGCTTGAAGCACCGCGCAGCCCTTCTCCCGGGTGTGGCTGCACCCCACAAACCGGCATTTGTCCAAATATGGCCGGAACTCCACAAAGCACTCCGGCAGATGCTCCTTCAGCTCCAGCCCCAGCTCCTCTGCCTCGAAGGAGCTGAAGCCTGGGGTGTCGATGACCTCCGCCCCACAGGAGAGCTGAAACAGCTCCACATGTCTGGTGGTGTGCTTACCCCGTCCCAGCTTTTCGCTGACAGCGTTCACCCGCAGGGAGAAGCCGGGCTCAATGGCATTCAGGATGCTGGATTTTCCAACGCCGGAGTTCCCTGTAAAGGCAGATAGCTTGTCGGCTATCAGAGAGATCAGCTCCGATATCCCCTCCCCGGTTTCCGCACTGGTGCAGACGGTGGGGAGACCCGCCCGGCGGTAGATGTCCGCCAGCGGCCCGCCGTCCGCCAGATCCACCTTGTTGACGCAGACCACCACATCGCAGCCCTTCAGGGCGGCGATGGCAGCCACCCGGTCAATGAGGTAGGGGTCCGTCACCGGCGTGGCCAGAGAGGCCACCACCACCAGCTGGTCCACGTTGGCCACGGCGGGGCGGTCAAAGACGCTGCGCCGCGGCTCGATCTCCCAGACCATGCCCCGGCCGGGCTCTGTCTCCCGGACCTCCACCCAGTCCCCCACCAGGGGACTCATACCAGACTGTCGGAACTTCCCCCTGGCACGGCAGGTAAGAGTCTCACCGCCGGTGTCCACGTAGTAAAAGCCGCTGAGGGCCTTTCGGATCTGTCCTCTACTCACTGAACACAATCTCCCTGTCCTCCCGGAGCCGGCCGTCTACATAGA
>DVGP01000064.1 GCA_018712665.1 Candidatus Pelethomonas intestinigallinarum
TTGCGGCCCAACGCTTCGCTATTCTGTACAAATTCATGTCCACAGCCCTATAAAAAGTTCCCACAAAATCCCGCTTGCAATCCAGTCTCGATCCTCTATAATCATGTGACGGTTTTATTGATATCTTTCCCCCTCCAGGAGGCATTTTCCATGACAAAAAATCTGACCCGGGGCAACCCCATGAGGCTGATTCTCAGCTTCGGCATTCCCATTCTCTTCGGCTACCTGTTCCAGCAGCTCTACAACGTGGTGGATACCGCTATCGTGGGCAAGACCCTGGGCGGCGCGGCCCTGGCCGCCGTTGGCTCCACCGGCTCGGTGAATTTCCTGGTGGTGGGCTTCTGCGCCGGCGTGTGCGGCGGCTTCGCCATCCCGGCGGCTCAGCAGTTCGGCGCCGGGGACGAGAAGGAGCTGCGCCGGTATGTCACCGGCGGGGCCTGGCTGGCCATCCTCTTCGGCGCGGCCCTCACCGCCGCCACGCTGCTGTTGGGCGGCCCCATCCTCACCATCATGAACACCCCGGCGGACATCTACGACCGGGCCTACATCTACATCATGACCATTTTCGCCGGACTGCCGGGCTACTTCCTCTACAACTACGCCGCGGGCGTTCTCCGGGCTCTGGGGGACAGCCGGACCCCGGTGATCTGGCTCATCGCCGCCTCCCTGCTGAATATCGTGCTGGACTTTGTGTTTATCCTCACCTTCCACATGGATGTGTTCGGCGCGGCCTTCGCCACCATCCTCTCCCAGGCCATTGCCGGGGTGGGGTGCCTGGTGCGGATGTGCCGGGGCTTCCCGGTGCTGAAAATGGAGAAAGGGGACTGGCGCTGGGATTGGAGACGGGCCCGGGAGCTGTGCGTCATGGGTCTGCCCATGGGGCTGCAGTACTCCATCACCGCCATCGGCAGCGTCATGATCCAGGCCGCCGTCAACGGCCTGGGCACCGTCTACGTCACCGCCGTCACCGCGGCCAGCAAGGTCTCCAT
Organism: Candidatus Pelethomonas intestinigallinarum; assembly: GCA_018712665.1. Lineage (GTDB taxonomy): Bacteria > Bacillota > Clostridia > Oscillospirales > Oscillospiraceae > Pelethomonas > Pelethomonas intestinigallinarum. The sequence continues at coordinate 990 of DVGP01000064.1, forward strand.
GTTCCTGTGCTGCCCCTTCGACGCCATGGGCGCCACCATGGCCACCTACGGCGGACAGAATGTGGGGGCCACCAAGTGGGAGCGGCTGGACCAGGGGCTGCGCTCCTGCACCGTCCTGGGAGCTGTTTACGCAGCGGCGTCTCTGGGGATCGTCTTTCTCTTCGCCGATCCCTTGAACATGCTGTTTCTGGATGCGGAGAGCGCCTCCCTGCTGCCCCTGGCCCGACAGTACCTGCTCATCAGCGCCGCCTTCTACTTCCCCCTGTCCCTGGTGAACATCGTCCGGTTCCTGATCCAGGGCATGGGCTTCTCCCCCCTGGCCACCCTGGCCGGGGTGCTGGAGATGGCCGCCCGGGGCTTCGTCAGCTATCTGGTGCCGGTGTTCGGCTTTGCCGCCGCCTGCTACGCCTCCCCCGCCGCCTGGGTGCTGGCGGACATATTCCTGGTCCCCGCCTACTTCTACTGCCGCCGGAAGCTGGCCCGGCCGGAGGGGGCCCGCCGGACCGCCCCCGCCGTGAACTGCCGGTAAGTTCCGGCTGCCGGCGCAAGACGTCCCCGCTGCCGCAGGCAGCGGGGACGTCTTTTCTCTTATGCCTCCGGGCGGATGTCTACGAAGGACACCCCCCGGCGGATGGCGTACTCCAGGGTCCGGCGGGTGCCGCCCCCGGCCCCGTCGTAGACGGCGATGACCAGGGCGCTGTGGTCCACCATGTACCGGTTGCGGCGAAACATGCAGTCCGGGGTGTACCGCTCCTGGATCAGGGTCTCCAGGTCGCAGGCAGACACCAGGTCCCGCCACCGCCGGCGCTCCGCCGGAGACCACCTCCGGCTCTGACCGGCGCAGGGGATGGCCGCCTCCAGGGTCACGCCGGGGCGGCGGCGGCGCAGGTCCAGCACCGCCTCGGCGAAGTAGAAGTCACAGCCCCGGGCCATGCCGCAGATGAAGTGCCGCATCCCCTCCTCGTAGGCCGTCTCCACCGCGTCCCGGAGCTTCTCCTTCAGCCGCCGGCACCGCGGGTCCTCCTCATCCCAGCCCCAGGGCAGCTTCTCCGGCCGGTGTCCGGTGAAGCAGCAGGTCCTCTCCCGGCCGCCCATGGTCTCCCCCCTTCCTCTCCGCAGAGTTTATAGGGCTATTATAGAACAAACATTCTATCTTGTAAAGAAAATATCCCTTGCCTTTTCTCAGATTTCGCGTATAATGGAGGCAGACAACCGAATCGTTCATCTTCAGGGCGGGGTGCAAGTCCCCACCGGCGGTGATGGCCTCTGGCCTCAGTCCGCGACCGCGCAAGCGTTGAACCGGTGTGAATCCGGTACCGACAGTGACAGTCTGGATGGAAGAAGATGGCCGCGCTCTTTCGCGGGCAGTACTCCGGGGATGGATCGTCTTCGGGCGTACTATATCCGTGAAGGAGTGTTTTTTATGTCCCAAACTGTCAAGACCCACAAGCTGGCGGTCACCGCCATCCTCAGCGCCGCCGCGGCCATCCTCATGTTCCTGTCCTTCCCCATGCCCTTCCTGATCCCGTCCTTTGTGAAGATGGACTTCTCCGAGCTGCCCGCCCTCCTGGCGGCCTTCAGCCTGGGGCCCGTCAGCGGCGTGGCGGTGTGCCTGGTGAAGAACGTCATCAACGTGTTCTTCTCCACCACCGGCGGCGTGGGAGAGCTGTGCAACTTCCTGCTGGGAGTCTGCCTGGTGGTGCCCGCGGGGCTCATCTACAGGGCCAAACGCACCCGGGGCGGGGCCCTGGCCGGGGCCCTGCTCGGATCCGCGGCCATGGCGGTGTGCAGCGTCCCCATCAACTACTTCATCTCCTACCCCTTCTACACCTCGTTCATGCCCCTGGACACCATCATCGGCATGTACCAGGACCTCATTCCCTCGGTGGATGGCCTGCTGGCCTGCCTGGTGATCTTCAACGCCCCCTTCACCCTCCTCAAGGGCCTGCTGGACACCCTTCTGGCTTTCCTGATCTACAAGCCCCTCTCCCCCCTGCTGCACCGGTGATGCGGTGTCTAATTCCCCCTTTTCATCTGTCAAAGGATGTGGTATACTGACGGGCAGTATACCACATCCTTTTTTGCGGAGGGGGCCGCCGCCGTGGACCGGGTGATCCTGCACTGTGACCTGAACAGCTTTTACGCCTCGGTGGAGCTCCTGTCCCGGCCGGAGCTCCGGGAGCTGCCGGTGGCGGTATGCGGAGACCCCGCCAGCCGCAAGGGCATCATCCTGGCCAAGAACGAGCCGGCCAAGGCCTGCGGCGTCAAAACGGCGGAGACCATCTGGCAGGCCCGGAGGAAGTGCCCGGACCTGGTGCTGCTCCCGCCTCACCACGACCTGTACCGGGAGTTCTCCCACCTGGTGAACGCCATCTACGGCCAGTACACCGACCTGGTGGAGCCCTTCGGCATCGACGAGAGCTGGCTGGACATCACCGGCAGCATGCACCTGTTCGGCGGCGACGCTGCCGCCATCGCCGACGAGCTCCGCCGCCGGGTCCGTGGGGAGCTGGGCCTGACGCTGTCGGTGGGAGTCAGCTTCAACAAGGTCTTCGCCAAGCTGGGCAGCGACTACCGCAAGCCCGACGCCACCACGGTGATTTCCCGGGAAAACTGGCGGGAGATCGTCTGGCCACTTCCGGTGGGCAGCATCCTCTTCGCCGGCCCCGCCGCCCAAAAGGCCCTGGCCCAGTACGGTATCCGCACCCTGGGACAGCTGGCGGCGGCGGACTTGGGGCTGGTGGAGGGGCTGCTGGGGAAGATGGGCCGCCAGCTGTGGCGCTGCGCCAACGGGCTGGATGACGCCCCCGTCCGGCCCCAGCACGAAAAAGAGCCGGTGAAAAGCGTGGGCAACAGCTCCACCTTCCCGGACAACCTGACCACCCGGGACCAGGTCCGCCGGGGCGCCGCGCGGCTGTGCGACAGCGTGGCCGCCCGGCTGCGGCAGCAGGGCCTCTACTGCAGGGCGGTGCAGGTGGGTCTGCGGGACCCCTCCTTCCACAACATATCCCGGCAGAAGCATCTGGGCCACAGCACCCATCTGATGCGGGAGCTGCTGGAGGCGGCCATGGAGCTCATTGACGGCCTGTGGCGGCCCCCCAGCCCCATCCGGCTGATCAGCGTCACCGCCCTGGATCTGACGGACACCCGGGAGACCTACGAGCAGACCGATCTGTTCGCCCCGGATCAGCCCGCTCTGGACGAGAGGCGGGAGCGGCTGGAGCAGGCGGTGGACAACCTCCGGGCCAAATACGGCAGACAGATCATCTCCTTCGGCGAGGGGACTGCCGGGCCGCTGAGCCACGAGGGCGGTGAGGAGGAACCCCCGGAACTGAAAAAACCTTAACTGCATCTTAGCGGCTCTTCTGCTATAATGGCCCTGCCGGCCAGCGTTGGCCGGCTTGTTATGACTTTCTACTGCAAGAGAGGGATCATATGGCAAAATTCATCTCAAGGCTGGCGCCGGGGCGGATCATCGCCCTGGGATTCGCCCTTGTCATTCTGCTGGGTTCGGGGCTGCTGATGCTGCCCTGCAGCATCCAGGACGGCGTTACCGTCCGGTACATCGACGCCCTGTACACCTCCACCAGCGCCGTGTGCGTCACCGGCCTCATCGCCATTGACGCCGGGGACACCTTCACCCCTCTGGGCCAGTTCTTCCTGGCCTCCCTGATCCAGGTGGGGGGCCTGGGGGTAACGGCGGTGGGCGCCGGCATCATTCTGGCCATGCGGCGGCGTGTGAACCTGAAGGGCCGGAACCTGGTCCGGGAGGCCATGAATCTGGATTCCGGCCAAGGTATTGTCCGCTTCGTCCACCGCATTTTTCTGACCACACTGGCCTTTGAACTGGCGGGGGCCGCGCTGAGCTTCCTCTCCTTCGTCCAGGACTACGAACCCCTGGACGCCCTGGGCATCAGCCTGTTCCACTCGGTGGCCGCCTTCAACAACTCGGGCTTCGACATTCTGGGCAACTTCCAGAATCTGATTCCCTACCAGGACGATGTGCTGCTGAACCTGGTGACCTGTGCCCTTATCATCTTCGGCGGCATCGGCTTCCTGGTCATCCAGGAGGTCGTACGCAAACGGTTCCGCTGGAGCAAATTTTCCATGCACACCAAGGTGGTCCTCACCGTCAGCGCCGCGCTGATCGTGGTGGGCACCCTTCTCATCAAGCTCACTGAGGACGTGACCTGGCTGGGGGCCCTGTTCCACAGCGTGTCCGCACGTACCGCCGGGTTCTCCACCTATCCCCTGGGCTCCTTCTCCAACGCGGGGCTCCTGGTGCTGACGGTGCTCATGTTCATCGGCGCCTCCCCGGGCTCCACCGGCGGCGGCGTCAAAACCAGCACCTTCTTCGTGCTGCTCCAGGGCATCAAGTCCGCCGCCACCAACAAGACGGAAAAGGCCTTCCACTACTCTGTTCCCGCCGACGCCTTCCGCAAGGCGGCTGTGATCACCCTGCTGGCCCTGGGCGTGGTCCTGACGGGCACCTATCTGATGGTGATTCTGGACCCCGGCGTCACGCTGATGCAGGCGCTCTTCGAGGTCACCAGCGCCTTCGGCACGGTGGGCCTTTCCACCGGCATCACCCCCGGGCTCAGCGACGGCAGCAAGCTGCTGTCCATTCTGATCATGTACATCGGCCGTCTGGGGCCGCTGACCATCGCCTCCCTGTGGTACTTCACCAAGGGGGAGCGCACCCACTACCCCGAGGGCAATATCGCCATCGGCTAAACTAGGAGGAGCTTCCATGTTCAACAGATCCAAAAAAGACAAACCAATCTACGGCATCGTGGGGCTGGGACGCTTCGGCACTGCTCTGGCTCTGGAGCTGGCGGAGTCCGGCGCGGAGCTGCTGGTGCTGGATAAGAATGAGGAGAAGGTCCGGGAGATGCGGGAGATCACGGAAAACGCCGTAGTCATCCACAGCCTGGACAAAAAGTCCCTGGCGGAAACCGGCATTCAGAACTGCGACGTGGCGGTGGTGTGCATCGGTGAGCAGATCGACACCTCCATCCTGACCACCCTTCACCTGGTGGCCCTGGGGATCCCCACGGTGATCGCCAAGGCCAACAGCGCCGAGCACGGCGAGATCCTGGCCAAGCTGGGGGCCGGCGTGGTCTACCCGGAGCGGGACATGGCCGTTCGTCTGGCCCACCGGCTGGAGACCGCCAAGGTGCTGGATTTCGTCCAGCTCAGTGAGAAGGTGAACATCTCCAAGGTGGCCATCCCCGAGAAGGTGGTGGGCAAAAGCGTGCTGGATGTGGATTTTCGCGGCAATTTTGGGCTGAACATCATCGCCATCGAAAACAGGGGCGACGTGATGGACAGCATCCGTCCCGATTACATCTTCCGCAGAGGCGATATTTTGTATGTGGCTGGCGGGAAGGACAGCATGAACCGTTTGACCGACTGGGCGGAAAACAACTGACAGAGATTGTGGTGAAAAGCCCCCGTGGACGCCTCTGGACGTCCACGGGGGCTTTTCCCGCTTCCTCTATCCCATCTCCCGGCTCAGCGCCTCCTCCAGCTTTCCAAGCGCCCGCTTTTCAATGCGGGATACATAGCGCCCCGGCTATTGTAAGCGATTTCCACTGGAAATTTACGCCGTCTCAAACGGCGAAATCCCTTGCGGTGTCTGGCTTTCCGTCGTTTCGTCCAGCTGAGCGAAGCGGAATTTGATGATGATCTCTTTGTCCGCGGTGAGCTCCACCCGCTCGATGAGACTCACCAGCAGTTCCCGGCTCTCCCCCGCTGTCTCGATAAACCGCTGCACCAGTTCTCTGGCCCTGTCCTCACTGCGGACGGGGCTTTTTTTCTGCAGCTCCAGCTCCTGCCGTTTTTCCTCCAGCAATTTGCGATCCAGCTTCGTCCGATTGAAGATCCGCTGAAAATCCTCCTCCGGCAGCAGTCCGTTGAGCCGGTCGGTATACATCCGGTCCAGGTTGGCGGTAAGGCTGTCGATTTTGGCCTGGACGACCTGGAGCTCCGCTTCCAGATTGTTCTGCTTCCTGGCATTCTCTACGGCTTCCCGGGCCATGGGCAACAGTTCGTCGGGATTCAAATACGCCTGACAGACTTCCCGCACCTTGTCAATGACCGCATCAGTTACCGTCTTCTCCTTGATAGAGTGGCAGGTGCAGACGCCCGCTTTGGTAAAGCGCTGGTAGGTCCGGCAGACGAAATACAGCACATCCTCTCCCCTGGCGTTTTTTCGGTTGAGCACCGCC
>DVGP01000010.1 GCA_018712665.1 Candidatus Pelethomonas intestinigallinarum
GAGGTGGAGGCCGACAGCGCCCTGGCCGACAAGGTCAACGCCGAGATCCAGGAGCGGGTGGACGCCCACCTGGCAGAGATGGAGCAGATGTGGCAGGAGTATAAGGACGCCTTCTTCGCCACCGGCGGCACTGAGGAGGAGTGGGGCGACCGGGAGATGCAGGTCGATGTGAACTACGAGATCAAGAGCCAGACGGACACCACCGTCTCCTTTGTGGTCAACCTGTCCCAGACATCCTTCAATGCCTACAACAGCCAGTACTTCTACAATCTGGATCTGGAGAACGACACGGATATCACCCTGGCGGATTTGCTGGGTGAGGACTGGGTGAACATCTGCAACGACGCTGTTCAGTCCTACATCGACGCCAGCGTGGATGAGGACGGCTTCACCTACTTCTTCTCCGCCGACCAGGGCGGCTTCACTACCGTGGATGAGACCACCTCCTTCTATATTCGGGAGGACGGCGTGCCCGTGGTGGTGTTCCCCGAGTACTCCATCGCCGCCGGCGCCGCCGGCACCATCGAGGTCCCCGTGGAGACCCAGGGCTGAAAATATCTGATCGTTTCTGAGAGGGCGGCTTTTGCCGCCCTCTTTTGCCATGCAAAAGCATAGCAAAAGTGACATGTGCCGTCTCTGACGGCATGGCTTGGAATTTCAGCGCGTGGGCCGGGGACGGCCCACATGCGCGAAACTTCACGTGCCGCTCACTTTTGCATGTTATCGTGGTGCGCCCGCGGCGGATGGAGTTTCCTGCCTGTACCTGTAGATTTGTTCAAAAATATGTGGTACACTGGGCAAAAACTCTTCGGACAGCAGGAAGGAGGCTGAACCCCTCTGCCGTCCGGAGAAAGGAGTCGCCTCTATGAATCTCACCACCGCCAGCCGCACCTTCCAGCTCCTGACCCGCCTCCTGGACACCCGCAGCCGGACGGAGCCCTTCCTGCCCCCCAACGGGGAGAAAAAGCCTCTGCCCCTCCGCCTGCCCCAGCAGCCCTTTCCCCGGGCCACGCCGGAGTCCCAGGGCGTCTCCTCGGACCACATCCGCAAATTCCTGGAGGAACTGGCCCGGGGGGAGGACCTGTACATGCAGGATGTTCTGATCCTGCGCCATGGCCAGGTCCTGTGCGAGGCGGCCTTCGGCGGCCAGGTGCTGGCCGCCCCCAAGTATACCTTCTCCGCCTGCAAGTCTGTGGTCTCCCTGGCGGTGGGCCTGCTCATCGACGACGGCCTCCTCCGCCTGGAGGACAAGGTGGCGGATCTCTTTGAGGACCTGCTGCCTCCCGCCTCCCGCCGCCGGCTGCGGAGTATGTCCGTGGAGGACCTGCTGACCATGCGTTCCGGAATCGTCTTCAGCGAGGCGGAATCCCTGACGGAGAGCGACTGGGTCAGGGGTTTTCTGAACTCCACAATGAAAGGGGAGCCGGGCGGCGCGTTCCACTACAACAGCCTGAACACCTATATGCTCTCCGCCATCGTCTGCCGCAAAACAGGCAAGACTCTCTCGGCCTTTCTCCAGGAGCGGCTCTTCGAGCCTCTGGGCATCACCGACACCCTGTGGGAGACCTGTCCCTCCGGCATCGAAAAGGGGGGCTGGGGCCTGTATATTCGACCGGAGGATCTGGCCAAGCTGGGACAGCTGGTCATGGACGGCGGACGGTGGGGAGGACGGCAGCTGATCTCTCAGGACTATCTCCGCGCCGCCACCACCGCTCATGCCAACCCGCCCTCTGAGTTTGGGGATTTTGACTATGGCTACCAGATCTGGGTGGGCCGCCGGGACAACGCCTTCCTCTTCAATGGCATGCTGGGGCAAAATGTCCTGGGCTTCCGGGACAGCGGCATCCTGGTGGTCACCAACGCCGGGGCGGACACCGACTTCCAGGAGAGCCGGTACTTCGAGATCGTCAGCCGCTACTTCGGCGGGGCCTTCCCCGATACCATCCCGGAGGATGACAGCGCCTGCCTCCGCCTGGCGGAGTACGCGGCGGCCCTGTCGGACTACCACCGGGCGATGGGAGCGCTGGACAGCGCCGCCGCGCCCTTCCTGGACCGGAGCTTTGACACGAGCGACCCCAGAGCCGCTGCCGTGGGTCTGCTGCCTATGGTCCTTCAGGCTCTCCACAACAACTACACCTCCGGTGTGGTCTCCGTGGCGGTGAGCACCCGGGGCGGTCTGCCGGAGCTGATCTACCGGGAGCGGGAGGCCACTTACCGCCTGCCCGTGGGCCTGGGCCGTCCGAAGATCAGCCAGCTCACCTTCCGGGGAGACACCTATCAGGTAGCTGCTCTGGGGCGGTTCACCCACGACGAGGAGGAGCGGCCGGTGTTCTATATCCGTCTGGAGTTCCTGGAGACGCCCTGCGTCCGGGTGCTGAAGCTGGTCCTTCTCCGGGACGGGATGCTGCTGCGGCAGACGGAGACCCCCGGGGTGCCCTATGTGTTTGACAAGCTCCGCCGGGCTGCGGAGCAGGCGATCTATAAATCTCTGCTGCTGGTGGCCGCCGGCGGCTCGGAGGAGGACTTCCTCCACTACAAGACCCTGCAGCTCCTGTCCCCGGAGGTCCGTTTCACCGCCGGGAATTGAGTGTCAGCTTGCAAAGTTTTCAGCCGCCCTCCGGTGAATCGCCGGAGGGCGGCTGGCTGTGTCACAGGATTTGACACAGCAGGTTCACCGCCGCGCACAGCCCCATGCCCACGGCGGTGGGGAGGGCGACGGCCAGGGCGGTCCACTTCAGGCTCCGGGTCTCCCGCCAGATGGTCAGGCAGGTAGTGCCGCAGGGGAAGTGGAAGAGGGTAAAGAGCAGGACGCAGGCGGCGGTGGCGGCGGTCCAGCCGTTGGCGGTGAGGAGAGCGTGGAGCTCCCCCAGGCTGCCGTACCCGGTGAGAGACCCGGCAGCGAGGTAGCCCATGAGGATGCAGGGCACCACGATCTCGTTGGCGGGGAAGCCCAGGAGAAAGGCCAGGAGGATGAAACCATCCATCCCCAGAAACCGGCCCAGGGGGTCGAGAAACCCCGCCAGGCGGCTCAGCACGCTGGCCCCGCCCACCGCCACATTGGCCGCCGCCCAGATCAGCAGGCCTGCCGGGGCCGCTACCGCCACCGCCCGGCCCAGGACGAAGGCCGTCCGGTCCAGCAGGGAGCGGAGGAGCACCTGCCCCACCTGGGGTGTCCGGTAAGGGGGCAGCTCCAGGGAGAAGGCCGAGGGCTGGCCCCGGAGCACCGTGGCGGAGAGGAGGCGGCTGGCCCACAGCGTCATGGCCACCGCCAGGACGATGGCCCCCATGAGCAGCGCCGCCGCCCCCAGGTCGGACCATAGTCCCGTCCCGGTGACGAAGAACAGGGAGATGAGGGCGATGAGGGTGGGGAAGCGGCCGTTGCAGGGGACGAAGGCGTTGGTGAGGATGGCGATGAGCCGCTCCCGAGGGCTCTGGATGATCCGGCAGCCCATGACGCCGCAGGCGTTGCACCCCAGGCCCATGCACATGGTCAGGGCCTGCCGTCCGTGGGCCCCGGCCCGCTGGAAGAAGTGGTCCAGGTTGAAGGCCACCCGGGGCAGGTACCCGGCGTCCTCCAGCAAAGTGAACAGGGGGAAAAAGATGGCCATGGGGGGCAGCATCACCGACACCACCCAGGCCACCGTCCGGTAGATCCCGTCCACCACGGCCCCCTCCAGCCACCAGGGAGCGCCCAGATTATGAAGTAGGCCCCGGAGGGGCTCCTGCCAGGAGAAGAGGAGGTTGGAGAGCAGCTCCGAGGGCACGTTGGCCCCCGCCATGGTCAGCCACAGGATCCCCGCCAGCAGGGCCAGCATTACCGGGATGCCGGTGGCCCGGGAGGTCAGAAGCCGGTCCAGCAGCCGGTCCCGGCGCTGGGCCCGTGCCTGGTCCATGGTCACGGCCTCCTCCGCGATGGCAGCGGCCCGGGCCACAAAGGCCGCTGCCCGGCAGTCCTCACAGCCGCAGGCGCAGCCAGTGCAGAGGACGGGGGTGGGCCGGGGCAGGGGGTGGAGGACCGCTTCCTCCAGAACGCCCCGCAGTGCGGCCAGCCCATAGCCGTCCCGGGCGGAGGCCCCCACCACCGGGCAGCCCAGCCGGTCCTGAAGGGCTGTCAGGTCCACCTGGATGTGCTTTTTGGCCGCCTCGTCCAGCAGATTCACGCACACCACCACCGGCCAGCAGGTCTCCAGCACCTGGAGGACCAGGGCCAAATTCCGGGCCAGGCAGGTGGCGTCCGCCACCACCAGCGTCACGTCCGCCTGGCCGGAGAGGAGGTAGTCCCGGGTGACCTCCTCGTCGGCGCTGCCGGGGGTGAGGGAGTAGGTCCCCGGCAGGTCCACCAGGGTGTAGCGCCTGCCGTGATATGTATATTCGCCCCGGGCGGTGGATACCGTCTTTCCCGGCCAGTTCCCTGTGTGCTGCTTCAGGCCCGTCAGGGCGTTGAACACCGTGGATTTCCCCACGTTGGGGTTGCCCACCAGGGCGATCACCGGCCCGCCGGCCCTTGTCTCCGCCATGCCCCATCCCTCCTTGTCGTAGGCCAGCATATGCGCCGTCCCGGAGCGATGTACCTGCCGGGGCGCTGCCCCGGGCCCCACCGGGGTTCCACCCTGGACCCGCCCGCTTTTTTCAAAAAAGCGGGGCGAAAAATTTTGAGGGCAAAGCGCAGCTTTGCCCGAGGATATGGGAAAGTGGGCATAGAGGAAAAGCTCCCGTCGCTTTTTGCGGCAGGAGCTTTTGTATTTTCTGCGATAGGACGGCTTGAAGCCGTCAGGGGATGACCTGGATCTGCCGGGCGTCGGCGCGGCGCAGGGCGATGACCGCCCCGCACACGCCGTAGGCCACCGGGTCCCCCCAGGGGGCCACCTGGAGGGCGGCCACGGGGGCGCCGGGGACGAAGCCCAGCTCCAGCAGCCGCCGTCGCCGGTCCTCCGGGGCGGTGATGGCCGCCACGGTGGCCAGCTGCCCCGCGGCCAGCTGGTCCAGGGTCCTGGTATTCTCCATGAGGGATGGGTCCCTCCTTCCGTCAACGCGCTGGGACTCCCTCCAGTCTATGCCGCCGGAGAGTGGAGGATTCATCCCCGCAGGTAGGAGAGGATGCCGTCGGCGATGCCCCGGGCAAGCTTGGCCTGGTAGGCGCTGTCCCGCAGCAGGGCCAGCTCCGCCGGTGTGGACATGAAGCCGCACTCCGCCAGGGCGGCGGGCATCTTGCTGGTCCGCAGCACCGCCAGATCCGGTCTCGCCTCCGTGCCCATGTCCCCGGCCCCGGTGGCCGCCATCATAGACTTCCGCAGAGTCTGGGCCAGCCGCCAGCCGGGGACGGAGGCGCTGTAGGCGGCGGTGTAGATGCCTGTGGCTTTAAGGTTAGAGGTGCTGGCGTTGCAGTGGATGCTGACGAAGAGGTCGGCCCCCAGGCCGTTGGCCAGGTCCGTGCGCTGGTAGAGGCCCACGGACTTGTCGGTAGTCCGGGTCATGGTCACCTTGACCCCCGCCGCCTCCAGCAGGGGGACCACCTTTTTGGCGATGGCCAGATTCAGGTCCTTCTCATTGACGCCGCCGTAGCTGGCGCCGGTATTGCTGCCCCCGTGGCCCGGGTCCAGCACCACCACGGCGTTCACTGCCCCACCGGCGCCGGCGTCTGGCTCCTCCGCAGGGGCGCTGCCCTCGGACCAGATGCCCACCGTCCGGGTGGCGGCGTTCCATGTGACGGTGAAGCCCAGGGCCTCGGCCACCGCCCGCAGGGGCACCATAGTGGTCCCAGACTGGGATATGTAAGCGCCGGAGACGTTCAGCGGGTCGCCGTCCACCTGGACGGCGACCCGGCCGCCGCCGGAGGCGGTGGCCGTGAGAGTCAACGCCAGGATCAGGGACAGGGCAGACAGAGGGGCAAAGAGCTTTTTTATGGTTTTTTTCAAAGATTCCATTCCTTTCTCACTTTTCCCGGAGGGACTGTGAAAGATGGCTCTTTCACAAGCGGGAGCTGGACACATTGTACCCTGTCCCGCTCCTGCACGGCAAGCTGTAAGTTCTGTCAGCCCTTCCATGGGAAATTTTCAAAAGGCCTTGACAAACGCAAAAAGTTAGCCTAGAGTAACTCTTGGAAATCCAAGCGGGAAAGCGGGAGAACGACATGGAGACAAAACAGAAGATCATGACGTTGGACCAGCTCTCGGTGGGCGAGAGCTGCGAGATCTGCCAGGTGGGCAACCAGCGGGGGGCGGTGAAGCGCCGGCTGGTGGACATGGGTCTCACCCCTGGCACGGTGGTGACCCTGGTGAAGATCGCCCCCTTCGGGGACCCCATGGAGCTGCGGCTGCGGGGGTATGAGCTGAGCCTGCGGAAGGAGGACGCAGCCCAGATCCGCGTCCGTCCGGCCAAGGAGACCACGGCGGGCAGCGATGTCTGTGAAAAGGGCTACCACATCACCTCCCCCTGCTCCGGGGACTGCGCCCACTGCGCCCGCCGGACGGAGGAGCAGGAGGCCATGCGCCGCGCCCACGAGCACGAGCAGGCCCAGCACCCCAGTACATACGACCCCCGCGCCCACGACCAGCGCCAGTGGAAGGTGGCATTGGTGGGCAACCCCAACTGCGGCAAGACCACCCTCTTCAACGCCCTCACCGGGTCCGACCAGTATGTGGGCAACTGGCCCGGCGTGACGGTGGAGAAGAAGGAGGGCACCGCCAAGGTGGGGGATGTGAGCTTCACGGTGGTGGATCTTCCGGGAATTTATTCCCTGTCCCCCTACTCCATGGAGGAGCTGGTGGCCCGGCGGTTCATCATCGGGGAGAAGCCAGACGCCATCATCAACATCGTGGACGCCACCAACTTGGAGCGGAACCTCTACCTGACCATGCAGCTGCTGGAGCTGGAGCGGCCCATGGTCCTGGCGCTGAACTTCATGGACGAGGTGGAGAAGAAGGGGGACCAGATCGACTGCGGTAAGCTTTCCGCCCACCTGGGGGTGCCGGTGATCCCCATTTCCGCCCGGGACGGACAGAACATCGACAAGCTGGTGGAGGAGGCCCACCGCCAAATGCATACCGGGCTGACGCTGGAGCCCGACGACCTCTACGACGACTTCACCCACGCCATCCATCACCGCATCGGGGACATCATCCACGACCGGGCTTACGAGCGGGGCATCCCCGCCCACTGGGCGGCCATCAAGCTGCTGGAGGGGGACAGCGAGGTGGCCAAGGACCTGGGGCTGGGGGAGACCACTCTGCGGCGCATCGACCAGATCGCCACGGAGTACGAGGCCTCCAGCGAGCTGGGGGACCGGGAGACCCTTCTGGCGGACAGCCGCTACCGCTTCGTGGAGCGGGTGGTCCGTTCCAGCGTGAAGCGCCGCGGCGACGGCGGCAAGCCCACCATCACCGAGCGCATCGACGCGGTGGCCACCCACAAGTACTTCGCCCTGCCCCTGTTCCTGGCCATGATGCTGGTGGTGTTCCTCATCACCTTCAGCGGCCCCGGGGCCTGGCTCTCCGACGGCATCGCCGCCTTTCTGGAGAATGTGCTCTGCCCCGGCGCGTCGGCATGGCTCAATTCTTTGGGCGCCCCCGCCTGGCTCACCGGACTGCTGGTGGACGGGCTGATCTCCGGGGTGGGGGGCGTGATCACCTTCCTGCCCATGATCGCCCTGCTCTTCCTCTTCCTCTCCCTGCTGGAGGACAGCGGCTACATGGCCCGGGCGGCCTTCGTCATGGACCGGACATTGCGGCACTTCGGCCTCAGCGGCAAGGCCTTCATCCCCATGCTCATGGGCTTCGGCTGCACGGTGCCCGCCGTCATGGGTGCCCGGACCATGGAGAACGAGAAGGACCGGCGGATGACGATATTGCTGGTTCCCTTCATGTCCTGCGGCGCCCGTCTGCCCATCTACGGCCTGATGACCGCAGCCTTCTTCCCGGACCATGCGGGGCTGGTGGTGTTCGGACTGTACCTGCTGGGACCGGTGCTGGCCTTCCTCTCCGGCCTGTTCCTCAAGCGGTTCCTCTTCAAGGGGGAGCCGGCCCCCTTCCTGCTGGAGCTGCCCCCCTACCGGATGCCCACGGCCAAGAACATCTGGCTCCACGTGTGGCAGCGGGTCCGGGACTTCCTCACCCGGGCGGGCACCATCATCGCCGCTATGAGCGTGGTGGTGTGGTTCCTCCAGAGCTTCGGCCCCAACTTCCAGATGGTCTCCGACACGGCGGAGAGCATCCTGGCCCGGTTCGGCAGCTTCATCGCCCCTATCTTCGCCCCCCTGGGCTTCGGCGCCTGGCAGGCGGCGGTGGCGTTGCTGACGGGGCTCATCGCCAAGGAGGCAGTGGTCAGCTCCATGAGCCTGTTCTACGGCTTCTCCATGACGGATTACGCCGCCGCGGGGGCGGCCATGGCGGTTACGTTCTCTCCCGCCGCGGCCCTGGCCTTCCTGGTGTTCTGCGCCCTGTACACCCCCTGCGTGGCGGCCATCGCCACCATCCGCCGGGAGATGGGCAGCCGCCGCTGGACGGTGCTGACCCTGGCCTGGCAGCTGGCGGTGGCCTATTTGGCCAGCTTTGTGGCCTACCATTTGGCCCTGCTGATGCTGTAGAACGATAAAAGTTCCCCGGCGAAGCGGTATCTCAGCCGCCTCGCCGGGGGATTTTTTGCTATGCAAAAGCATAGCAAAAGTGCCATGTGCCGTCTCTGACGGCACGGCATGGAATTTCAGCGCGTGGGCCGGGGACGGCCCACATGCGCGAAACTTCATGCGCCGCGTACTTTTACTTGATATCGTAGTGCGCCCGTGGCGCATGAAGTTTTTACTGATTTTCTGATTTCTCCGTCCTGCGTGTGCGCCACATCCGCACCGCGCCCGTCACCACCGCCGCCGCCAGGTACAGCGCGAGCAGGTCCTGGAGGGCGGAGAGGGGCGTAACGGCCCAGTGGACCCCGGCGCGATACAGCGCCGTCGTCAGCAGAGAGAGCAGGTATGGTCCGACCACCACCCCCGCGGCCCCGGCCAGGAGCAGGAGCTTGTTCCGCCGGGCGGTCGGCAGCGGCGCGTTCCGGAAGGAACGGGCGGTGGCGGCGATCAAGGCCAGCATGAAGGTGATCTGGACGGCGGCGGAGATGAAGTGGGCTCCGCTGTAGTAGGCGTAGGTGGCGGGGACGAACAGGAACCGCCAGCGGAGGCCTGTAAAGCAGATAAGGTATACATCCGCCAGGTAGTACATCGTCCAGGCGCACCACAGCCCCGACCGCCGCCGGGCCAGGAAGCAGATGGCGGCGCACAGCAGGAAGGGCAGGGCCAGGACCAGCCCCGTCAGGAGCCCGCCCATGGCCGTCAGCAGGAGCAGGACCAGAAAGGCCATGCACAGCAGGATGACGCCGGCCACTTTTCGTCCGGGCGTCCGCTCCCGCTGGACTACCACCGTCACCGGGGGCGGTGGGTCCTCCCGGGGGGCCTCCTCACAGGGCGGCTTCCGGTCCAGGACCAGCTCGTCCAGAGAGACGCCGAAGAGCTGGCTGAGCTTCACCAATTTCTCCAGGTCCGGCACGCTGCCCCCCGTTTCCCTTAGTTAAAGATATTGTTGGGTATCTCAAGATGTGTCATTCGATTTTGCCGATAAAGCGGTAGAAGATTTCCACTTCCTGTTCCCGGCTTCCGTCCTCACTTTTGACCGCTTCATGGACA
>DVGP01000065.1 GCA_018712665.1 Candidatus Pelethomonas intestinigallinarum
GACAGGAGCGGCGAGCGGGGGCCTTATGTGGCAGACACCGGCGGGGCCCTCCGGCCCGGGCAGGCGGTCGCCGCCCGGACAGTGGACTATGTGGTGGTAGTGGGCGGCGAGACCGTCAGCGGCGGGGACACGGACTGGCCCCTGCTGAGCTTCCGAAATGTAACGTATTTTCCCTTGACATGGCGCTACGCTGTAGAGTCATTCGGCTGGGACTACGCCTGGGATGCGGAAAACGGTCTGCGGATCGTTTCAAACTAGGCTTGGATCGCAAGTGCAAGAGGATATCCATTGGAAAGAAAGGGGGCGGATCACATGCGGGCATATGATAACCGGGAAGAGCGCTTGCGGATGGACCTGCAGGGGAAAAAGAGGTATTTGATCCCGCTGGGCCTGCTCCTGCTCTTTCTGCTCCAGGGAGTGGACTGGTACTATCTCCGCCATGCGGCGGAGGTGGCGGGCCGGTTCCCGGAGGTGGACCGGGCGGTGGTCTCCGTGGAGGGCGAGGCGCCTCGGACCATCCTCGATCCCACGGAGCTGGCGGCGTATAAGGAGGCATTGGAGCCCACGACCATCCTCTCCGGAGACAGCATGGAGATCCGGGAGGCCGTCGTCAGGGAAGTGGGGGAGGTGACCTTTTATATCGGGCGGGAGGAGCTGGTCCGGGTGCAGCTGTACCTGCTGGACGAGACCGCCGGGGAGAAGTGGGGCCGCCCCACGGAGGCCGGTCTCCTGATCGGGCAGGTGGATCTGAAGTTCCGGCAGCTGGGCTCCCGTGCGGCGGCTGGATGACAGAGCCGGGAAAGGAGCGGAAGAATGGACACTTCAACATCCAACTATGAGAAAAACTGCCGGGACTGGCAGGCCCGGTTTCTGACCATGGACCAGGAGCGGCTGCTGTCCCTGATCCCCGGCCTGGCCCGGGAGGGCGGGGACCTGACCCTCCGCCACTTCGGGGAGAAGTTCGCCGTGGACGCCGCCACCGGCGCCATCCGCTCCCTGGACCGGCCGGGGCCGGTGTCCGCCACGGTCCGGCTGAACATCTACACCCTCTTCGGTTATGTGTCCCCTCTGGCCCGGTTCCGGGACCAGTGGGTCACCTTCCCCCAGCTGCGGGACACCAGCGTGTTTGACGCCGCCTTTCAAAACGCCATCCTCCGCCCCCTGGCGGCCACCTTCTCCGGCCACGCCGGGGCCCTCCGCCGCGCCCTGGAGGCCATGGGCGGCACGCCCCTCCCCACCGGCGACGTGGGATACCAGGTGGAGGCCTTCGCCTGCATCCCCGTCCGCTACCTCTTCTGGGAGGGGGACGACGAGTTTCCCGCCCAGGCCAACATGCTCTTCGACGCCAGCGCCACGGACTACATCCACGGGGAGAGCATCGTCACCATCGGCTCCTACGGCCTGTCCCGGCTGGCGGAGCTGGCGGGCCTCCCCCTGGCCAGGGGGACCTTCTCCACACCTTGACTTCCGCCGCTTTTGATGGTACCATCCTATCAATCATATGCGGGACGCAAGTATACGCATTCGAGTGCGATACTTGCCAAAAGGAGAGCGTAAAAATGGGCGAAAACAAGCGGTGCATCTCCGATGAGCGGCTGAGTGCCACGGGCTTCAGCTACACCCTGTCGCTGATCAGCGGGAAATACAAGATGACCATTCTCTACACCCTGATGGAGTTCGGCGTGGTGCGGTTCAACGAGATGAAGAAGTACATCGGCGGCATCTCCTACAAGACCCTCAGCGCTACCCTGAAGGAGCTGGAGGCGGACCAGCTGATCCACCGGGAGGAGTACCCCCAGATCCCGCCCAAGGTGGAGTACAGCCTGACGGAGCGGGGGCGGTCCCTGATCCCCATTCTGGACGGCATGTGCGAGTGGGGGGACAAGAACAGGTTGTAGAGGAAAGCCGGCCGGCATCCGAAAGGGTGCCGGCCGGCTTTGCGCTGTTCACAAGGTTGGGGCAGGGGTCGCCTTATGACTTCACGCCGCTGAGGTGTTTGGGCTGAAGCGTCAGGAGCAGGACTCCCGCCGCCAGGACCAGGCACTGGGCCAGGACAGCTGCCGCGGGTATGGTGAACGCCGGGTCCAAGGTCCCCAGGGTCAGGGGATAGCTGGTAAAAAAGCTCCCGTTCCACAGACCCAGGGCCTCCGGCAGCGGCAGCGCCGACAGCACGAACGGCGCCGCCATCCACGGGTAGAGGAGCCAGGGCCGCAGCTTCCCCAGCAGCCAGCCGCTGCCCAGGGCGAACACCAGGGGCGGGACCAGGGTGGCCAGCGCCGGGAGCAGGAGACTGCCCCAGTCGTGCCAGCCAAAATACAGGCCGTAGAACAGGGCGGCCTCCGCCATGCACACCAGGGCGAGGATCGCGGTCCCCGTCAGAGCGGCGGCGCACCGGACCATCGTGTAGGCCCGGGGAGACACCGGCGCGGCATCGGTGAGGACAGAGGTCCGCCGGGCCTTGCCGGAGGTGAAGAAGGTCAGGAAGAACAGCGTCCCGATCCACAGCAGGGGGAGGAGCCGGCTCAAAAAGTCCCCGAAGCTCCAGGGGGAGAAGGGGGCGGTGTGGGCCACCCCCAGGATCGTGGCGGTGTTCAGCGTCAGCCATCCGTAGAACAGGAGCACCGCCATAAGGCCAAAGAAAAATTTGTTCCACAGCAGGCGCCTGCACTCATATCGAAATATCTTAGTCAAGGCTCAGATCCTCCTCCGTCAGCCCGCAGGCGTCCAAAAATTCCTGGTAGGTCAGGTAGGGGTACATGGGGTCCAGCTCCCGATTGAACAGGCTGTTCAGGATCTGGTCCATGGCCTCCTCGCCGCCCACCAGCTGCTCCGCCTTCAAGATCTTCAGCGGCATCTCGCAGTACTGCCGCATCCCGGACAGGCTGTTGGAAATGTTCAGCCGCACGCCCTCCGGCAGCCCCTCCAGGTACTCCGGGCAGCGCACGTAAAAATCCAGGTAGTAGTCGTCCACCGCCTGCTGCCACTGGTCCACATAGTGCTCCCGGGCGTAGGCCTCCCCGTACAGCTCCTTGACGATGCGGTAGGTGGTGTAGACCGTCAGACCCTCCGCCGACCAGGGGCTGGTGGAGTCGCTGGTGTCGAACATGTTGCCCAGGCCCCACCACTGGTGGACCAGTTCGTGGATCATCACCTCTCCGGCGCCGCCCCCCTTGGCGGCGTCGCCCAGGTTGTTGGCGGTGAAGTCCGCCTCGTCCAGCAGGCTGGCCCCGTCCGTGGCGTAGCCGCCGCCGGCCACCCGGCTCTGGATCAGCTTCAAGGTCTCGCCGCTGCCGAAGGACAGCTTGCCGTAGTGCTCCGTGCAGTAGTCCACCACGGCCTTCACCGCGTCCACCGCCCCGGCGGCCTCCATGACGGCCTGGTGCTTGCGGCCGTAGTAGAACTGGATCGTCATGCCGCCGGCCTCGATGTCCTCCCGGACATAGTCCCCGGCGTAGAGGATGCCGCCGGCGCCGTTGTCCTCATACCGCCAGGTTCGGGTGCTGTCGTCGTTCTCTGATACGACCTCCGCCTCGCTGGAGCCGAAGGGAACGGCGGTCATGGAGGCGGGCAGGGTGATTTCGATGGCGGCGGGGTAGCCGTTTTCCCCGGGCAGCACGTTCATCACTCTGGGGGAGAGGGCGGAGTTCTCCAGGCAGAGGTAGTCGTCGCTGAGCTCCTTGCCGCCCTGCATGGTGGGCAGGCTCTCCTGGGGGAACCCGCTGTACTCCATGGTCAGCTCCACCTGCTCCTCCGCCGGG
This sequence comes from Candidatus Pelethomonas intestinigallinarum, assembly GCA_018712665.1. Lineage (GTDB taxonomy): Bacteria > Bacillota > Clostridia > Oscillospirales > Oscillospiraceae > Pelethomonas > Pelethomonas intestinigallinarum. The sequence goes on from DVGP01000065.1 coordinate 3,759, forward strand.
ATGGTCACCTCCAGCCGGGCCTCGTTGTACTCCTGGTAGCCGCTGACGGTGAAGGGAACGTCCGCGCCGCCCACCCGCACATTGGAGATCGTGTAGCCGGGGTTGACGCCGAAGGAGATGCTCTGCTCCTGGCCGGAGGTGTTTTCAAACCGATAGGAGGCCCGGCCCGTCACCGTGCCGGCGGCGGTGTCCGGGAACACCTGGGCGCTGCGGCTGACGAAGGTGACGCCCTCCGCGTAGGGGATCTCGTAGAAGGACATCACCGTCAGGTCCGGGTTGCTGTGGTCGAT
>DVGP01000066.1 GCA_018712665.1 Candidatus Pelethomonas intestinigallinarum
CCACCCCCGCACCCCAGACTACAGTGAAAGGCAGATTGACGAGTCTGCCCGTCTCCACCCGCTACGGCTATGACTTCCTGGGCTGGTACACGGCAGATGGTGACCGGGTGACCACCAGCACCGTCTTTACGGCGGACGCCACCCTGTACGCCCGCTGGGACTGCCATGACAGCGGCGATTCTTCCGACCATCCCGCCCGGCCCAGCCAGCCCTCCGCTCCCAGCTATGCGGTGTCCACGGTGGACGCTGACAACGGCGAGGTCGATGTTGATCTCAGCCGGGTCCAGGCGGGGGAAGAGGTCACCATCACCGCCACCCCCGACGAGGGTTACGAGGTGGAGGCGGTCACCGTCACCGACCGTGACGGCGAGGAGATCAACGTCACTGAGGCGGGCGACGGCGCCTATACCTTCGAGATGCCGGATTCCCGTGTGACCATCGAGGTCACCTTCGCCCCCGTGGCGGAGGAGCCTGAGCCCCCCGCTGTCCCGGATGGCTGGGCGAACCCCTACGGTGACGTGGCGGCCAATGCCTGGTACTATGACGCAGTGGCCTATGTCAGTGCCAGCGGCATGATGACCGGTACCAACGCCGCCGCCTTCTCTCCCGACGCCGCCACCACCCGGGCCATGATCTGGACGGTGCTGGCCCGGCTGAACGGCCAGAGCGTGGACGGTGGAAGCCCCTGGTACGCTGCCGCCCAGTCCTGGGCCGTGAGCGCCGGCGTCTCCGACGGCACGGACCCAGCCGGGAACATTACCCGGGAGGCGCTGGCTGCCATGCTGTACCGTGCGGCGGGCAGTCCCGCCGTCAGCGGGAACTTCCTGGCCTTCTCTGACGGCGATTCTGTGTCCTCCTGGGCAGAGAGCGCCATGCTGTGGGCCACCCAGAACGGCATCATCGGGGGCATCGACGGGGCTCTGACCCCCCAGGGCCAGGCTACCCGGGCCCAGGTGGCCGCCATGCTCCAGAGATTCATGGAGAGCGGCGGCCTGGGGGCTGAATAAGTTGGAACAACGGACACGGGGGCGGCAGGGCGGCCAGCGCCTTGCCACCCCCGTCAATGTTCCACCGCAGGGACAGGATCTGCCGTCCTATCCAGAATGTCCGGGAAATCGGAGAATGGTTTTCAACTGACAGTAAGAAAAAGAATAAAAATATTTCTGAGGATGCAATAAAACCCCCTTTTGTGCGAAACTAGAAGAAGTGCCGCACAGAAGGGGGATTTACTATGTTTATTACAGGAACCGAGCTGACGGCCTTTGCGGCCGCACTGAGGACCCAGGGCCATGGCCCGGCCACGGTAGTCAAGTACCACCGTGAGGCGGCGGCCTTCGCCGCGTGGCTGGGGGAGAAGGCGTTGACGGCGGAGCGGGCCGCGGAGTACCGGGACCGCCTGACGGCCTGCCGTACCACGACTGGGGCCAACGGGGCGATATCCGCCCTGAACAAGCTCTTTGCATTTCTGGGGCGGCAGGACTGCCGTCTCCGGGGCCTGCCGGTGCAGCGGCGGCTCTGCCGGGATGAGGGCCGGGAGCTGACCCAGGGGGAGTACAAGCGGCTCCTCACCGCCGCCCGGCGGAGGAAGCGGGAACGGCTGCTCCTGGCCATGGAGGCCATCTGCGCCACAGGGATCCGGGTCAGCGAGCTGCGGTTCTTCACCGTGGAAGCGGTAAGAGCGGGAAAAGCCGTGGTCACCAACAAGGGAAAGACAAGGGAGGTGTATCTTCCCGGTAAGCTGTGCAAGCGGCTGCGGGAGTACGCCAAAGCCCACGGCGTTGTCTCCGGGCCTGTGCTGGTTACAAGAGGCGGCCAGCCCCTGGACCGGTCCAACCTGTGGCGGGAGATGAAGGGCCTGTGCCGGGAGGCAAAGGTGTCCGCAGGGAAGGTCTTTCCCCATAACCTGCGGCACCTGTTCGCCCGGACTTTCTACAAGGCGGAGCGGGATTTAGCCCGTCTGGCGGACATCCTGGGCCACGCCAGCGTGGACACCACCCGGATCTATACCCTGGAGACCGGTTCCACCTGGCGGCGGAAACTGGACAAATTGAACCTTCTCCTATAGGCACAAAAAAATACCACGGACTGGTTATTCCGTGGTAACCGCTGGGTGGAGAAGCTCCGCCGCACGTCTCCTTCATACACTCTGCCGCGCGAAGGCATGAAGAAATAGACCAGTTTTTAAAATTTCGACAAAACTGGCCTGATTTCATGCGCAAAATTCCAAATGCAGGCTTGAAAATATATGGACTTGATGTTATACTAATTATGTATCCGCTGATGAAAGTGAATGTCCCAGACGCTGTTTTACCACGGAATAACCAGTCCGTGGTAGCCGCTTTTAGCTGAGAGGGGGTGGGACCATGGCACTGACGGACCCGGTACTGCTGGCGCAGTGGGACAGGGAGCGAAACGGCGATCTCACCCCCAACGACGTCACCTACGGCAGCCGCCGGAAGGTGTGGTGGCGGTGTGAAAAGGGCCACTCCTGGCAGGCGCAGATCAAGTCCCGGACCCTGCTGGGGGCGGGGTGCCCTATCTGCTCCAACCGGGCGGTGGCCTCCGGAGTCAACGATCTCGCCACCCTGCGGCCCGATCTGGCCGCCCAGTGGGACCCTGAACGGAACCTGCCCCTCACACCGGAGCGGATCGCCCCGGGGAGCCACAAGCGGGTGTGGTGGCGGTGCGAAAAAGGACACGCCTGGCAGGCCATGCCTGCGGCCCGGTCTGCCGGGGAGAGCTGTCCGGTGTGCGCGGGGAAGGTGGTGATCCCTGGGGAGAACGACCTCGCCACCTTGTACCCGGAGATCGCCGCCCAGTGGGACGGGGAGAAAAACGGCGAACTGACGGCGGAGATGGTGTCCGCCTACAGCAACCGAAAAGTCTGGTGGCGGTGCGAAAAGGGACACAGCTGGCAGGCGCCGGTGGCCGCCAGGACCAAGCGGAGCTCCCGCTGTCCCTACTGTACGGGGCGGAAGGTGCTGGCGGGGTACAACGACCTGGCCACGGTGGAGCCCTTTGTGGCCATGCAGTGGCA
>DVGP01000067.1 GCA_018712665.1 Candidatus Pelethomonas intestinigallinarum
CGGCCTCCGTCCGGGGGATCATCGCCGACTGCGGCTTCACCTCCCCCTGGGACATCATCGCCCACTGCGCCAGGCTGTGGTACCGCCTGCCGGCCTTCCCCCTGGTCCATCTCCTCTCCGCCTATACACGGCTCCGGGCCGGGTTCGGGTACCGGGACTGCTCCACCCTGGACACCCTGGCCCGCAGCTCCCTGCCGGTGCTGTTCATCCACGGCGGCGAGGACCGCTTTGTCCCCACATATATGACGGAACAAAACTATGAGGCCGCCGCCGGGTGGAAGCGGAAGCGCGTCGTCCCGGGCGCGGGCCACGCCATGAGCTATCCCACGGACCAGGCAGGATGCCAAACGGCCCTGCTGGAATTTATGGACCATATTCTGGGAGAGGCATAAGACTACCCAACGACAGGGAGACGGAATACAAAATCTATCCCGGCGCGGCTGTGACATGACGGCGGGCGCGGTGGAGGCGATGCGAAAAGCCCCCGCAAGGCAAATGCCTTGCGGGGGCGGCTTTATTGGTCAGACTGGAGATCAGTTGTCGATCAGGCTCTTGCCGTCCATCTCCGGGGGACATGCCAGGCCCAGGATGTCCAGGATGGTGGGGGCGATGTCCGCCAGGCGGCCGGGGTGGAGCTTGGCGTCGGCGCCCACCAGGATAAAGGGCACCAGGTTGGTGGTGTGGGCGGTCATGGGGGAGCCGTCGGACTTCACCATCTCCTCGGCGTTGCCGTGGTCGGCGGTGATCATGGCGATGCCGCCCATGGCCCGGGTGGCATCCACCACCTTGCCCACGCAGGCGTCCACCGCCTCCACCGCCTTCACGGCGGCGTCATACACGCCGGTGTGGCCCACCATGTCGCAGTTGGCGAAGTTCAGGATCACCACGTCGTAGGCCCCGGACTCGATGCGCTCCACGCACTTGTCCGCCACCTCGTAGGCGCTCATCTCCGGCTGGAGGTCGTAGGTGGCCACCTTGGGGGAGGGCACCAGCACCCGGTCCTCCCCGGGGAACACGGCCTCCACGCCGCCGTTGAAGAAGAAGGTGACGTGGGCGTACTTCTCCGTCTCGGCGATGCGCAGCTGGGTCATGCCCATGCTGCTGAGGTACTCGCCCAGGCCGTTGGCCACCCGGATCCGGGGGAAGGCCACCTGGACGTTGGGCATGGTGGCGTCATACTCGGTGGTGCACACATAGGTCAGGGGGAAGAACTCCCGCTGGAAGCCGTCAAACTCCGGGTCCACGAACACCCGGGTGATCTCCCGGGCCCGGTCGGGGCGGAAGTTGAAAAAGATGATGCTGTCGTTGTCGGAAATGACGCCCTCGCTGTCGCAGACCACCGGCTCCACGAACTCGTCGGTGACCCCGGCGGCATAGGACTTGGCCACCGCGTCCACCGGGTCCGGATTCTGAATGCCCTGGCCGTAGACCATGGCGTCATAGGCCTGCTCCACACGGTCCCAGCGCTTGTCACGGTCCATGGCGTAGTACCGGCCCATCACCGTGGCGATCTTGCCCACGCCGATCTCCCGGCACTTTTCCACCGTCTCGGCCACAAAGCCCTTGCCGCTGGTGGGGGACACATCCCGGCCGTCCAGAAAGGCGTGGATATAGACCTTCTCCACCCCCCGGCGCTTGGCCATCTCCAGCAGGGCCCACAGGTGGGTGGTGTGGGAGTGGACACCGCCGTCGGAGAGCAGGCCGTAGAGGTGGAGGCTGCTGCCCTTCTCCTTGGCCGCGTCCATGGCGGCGCAGTAGGCGGAATTCTCAAAAAAGCTGCCGTCCTCGATGGCACGGCTGATCCGGGGCAGGTCCTGGTACACCACCCGGCCTCCGCCGATGTTGGTGTGTCCCACCTCGCTGTTGCCCATCTGCCCGGCGGGCAGGCCCACGTCCAGCCCGGAGGCGGACAGTGTGGTGTGGGCGCAGGTCTCAAACAGCCCGTCCAGCACCGGCGTACGGGCGTTGGCCACGGCGTTGCCCTGCTTCTCGCTGCGCAGGCCGAAGCCGTCCATAATGATCAATGTGGTAGGCGTTTTGTTCATAATTACCTCGATTTCTCCAAAGACGATCCCAGCACCGGGAAGGCGCCGTCCGCGCTCCCTCGGTGGTACCGCTCCCGCCGCGGCTTTCGCCGCGGCGCGCTCGTCCCAAATTACTCCTGGTTCGCGGCGTTGACCGCAGCGTTAAGAAAATACGCCGGCGGCATATTTTCAGCGCAGGCCGCAGCGGCTATGCCGCGAGGAAACCGCAGTGCGTCAGACGCAGGGTTACTCCTGGTTCGCGGCGTTGATGATATCCACGAACTGGTCCGGCTTCAGGGACGCGCCCCCGATCAGGCCGCCGTCCTCCCGCCGCGGCTGAAGCCGCGCCGGGGGCCCCTGGCCCATTTGACTTCCTCGGGCGGAGTAAATCCGCCCTGCGGCGAGGTCTGCTTCGCAGACCCTCGTACGCGCTCAGCGCGCGGAGGCGACGTGTCCGGCGGCCGGCGTTACTCCTGGTTCGCGGCGTTGATGATGTCCACGAACTGGTCCGGCTTCAGGGACGCGCCCCCGATCAGGCCGCCGTCCACGTCGGGCTGAGCCAGGAGCTCCGCGGCGTTCTTGGGGTTCATGGAGCCGCCGTACTGGATGGTGACGGAGCGGGCCACCCGGGCGCCGTACAGGTTGCGGATGATGGCGCGGATGGCGGTGCAGACCTCGGCGGCCTGCTCGGCGGTGGCGGTGCGGCCGGTGCCGATGGCCCAGATGGGCTCGTAGGCGATGACGCAGCGGCGGACCTTCTCAGCGGCCACGCCGGCCAGGGCGGACTTCACCTGCAGGGCAATGAGCTCCATGGTCACGCCCATCTCCCGCTGCTCCAGGCTCTCGCCCACGCAGATGATGGGGTGCAGGCCGGCCTCCAGGGCGGCGTGGACCTTCTTGTTGACGGTGATGTCGGTCTCGCCGAAATACTGCCGCCGCTCGCTGTGGCCGATGATGACGTACTTCACGCCCAGATCCTTCAGCATGTCGGCGGACACCTCGCCGGTGTAGGCTCCGCTGGGCTCATAGTACAGGTTCTCGGCGCCCACGGCCACCCGCATATCCTTGAAGGCCTTCAGGGCGGCGGGGATATTCACAAAGGGCACGCAGACCACCACATCGCACCACTTGGCGCGGGGGAGGATGGCCTTCAGCTCCTCGGCAAACTTCTTGGTATCGCTGGCGGTCTTGTTCATCTTCCAGTTGCCGGCGATGATGGTCTTGCGGTATCTACGGTTCATGGCGGTTTTTCTCTCCTATTTTTCCTTATATTTTCACGTGGAGGGGGGCGGAGCCCCCTCCGCGGGTCATACTCCTTTTACTTGTCCAGCAGACAGGCCACACCGGGCTCGTCGCCGCAAGCGCCGTATCCCTCGCTTCCCCGCCTGTCGGGAAAGCTCGCTCACTTCGCTGCGGCTCCTCCCCCCACCGGACCCGCTCCGCTGGGCTCCGGCGGGGACCCCATTCGTGGAGCTGCCCGGCCGGAACACGTTACTTGTCCAGCAGGCAGGCCACGCCGGGCAGCTCCTTGCCCTCCAGGAACTCCAGGGAGGCGCCGCCGCCGGTGGAGATGTGGGTCATCTTGTCGGCGTAGCCCAGCTGAGCCACGGCGGCCGCGCTGTCGCCGCCGCCGATGATGGTGATGGCGTCGGTGTCGGCCAGGGCCTTGGCCACGGCCCGGGTGCCCTCGGCGAAGGCGGGGAACTCAAAGACGCCCATGGGCCCATTCCAGATGACGGTGCCGGCGCCCTTGACGGCCTGGCTGTAAGCCTCGATGGTCTTGGGACCGATGTCCATGCCCATCATGTCGTCAGGGATGGCCATGGTGTCGCACAAAACGGGCTCGGCGTCGGCGGAGAACTCCCTGGCGCACAGGGTGTCCTCCGGCAGCAGCAGCTTCACGCCCTTGTCCTTGGCCTTGGCGATCATCTCGTTGCAGTAGTCCAGCCAGTCGCTCTCCAGCAGGCTCTTGCCCACGCTGCCGCCCTGGGCCTTGGCGAAGGTGTAGGCCATGCCGCCGCCGATGATGATGGTGTCGGCGATGTCCAGCAGGTTGTTGATGACGCCGATCTTGGAGGAGACCTTGCTGCCGCCCAGGATGGCCACCAGGGGCCGCTTGGGGTTGGCCAGAGCGCCGCCCATGATCTCCAGCTCCTTCTCGATCAGGAAGCCGCTGACGGCGGGGAGGTAGGCGGCCACGCCGGCGGTGGAGGCGTGGGCCCGGTGGACGGCGCCGAAGGCGTCGGAGACATAGATCTCCGCCAGGGAGGCCATGGCCTTGGCCAGCTCAGGGTCGTTCTTGGTCTCGCCCTTTTCAAACCGGGTGTTCTCCAGCAGCAGGATCTGGCCGGGCTGGAGGGCGGCGGCCTTGGCCTGGGCGTCGGGGCCCACCACGTCGGCGGCCATGACGACGTCCTTGCCCAGCAGCTCGCTCAGGCGCTGGGCCACGGGGGCCAGGGACAGCTTCTTCAGGGACTTCTCCCACTCCTCCCGGGTGATGGAGGCGGGGTCCTTGCCCTTCTCCGCCTGCTTCTTCACATAGGAGTCAAAGGTGGCCGCGGGCTTGCCCAGGTGGGAGCAGGCGATGACAGCGGCCCCCTGGTCCAGCAGGTACTGGATGGTAGGCAGGGCCGCCCGGATGCGCTTGTCGTCGGTGATGGCGCCGGTGGCCTTATCCTGGGGCACGTTGAAGTCGCAGCGCAGCAGCACCTTCTTGCCCTTGACGTCGATGTCCTTGACTGTCTTCTTGTTGTAGTTCATGGAACAAATTTCTCCTTTCGAGCATTTACTATTGGGATCGTAAATACATTGGATACGTGGATTCACCTGCTTTGGCCTCATGCGCCGTTAGTATGCCGCCGAAGGCGGGCCGTCATCACACCCCATCTCCCCGGTAAAGCGCAGGCCGGGGAAGCCGTTCTGCCGCAGGGCCTCGTAGACCAGCACAGCCACAGAGTTGGACAGGTTCAGGCTCCTAGCCTCGTCCACCATGGGCAGGCGCAGGCACCTGTCCCGGTGGGCCTCCCGGAAATCCAGAGGCAGCCCCGCCGTCTCCTTGCCGAAAAACAGCCAGCAGTCCGGTGAGAAGACGGCCCGGCTGTAATCCCGGGGCGCCTTGGTGGTGGCCAGCCACAGATCCTCCGCCGCCTCGGGATGGGCGGCGAACAGGGCGGGCAGGTCGGGCCACACGCGGACCTCCACCAGGTGCCAGTAGTCCAGTCCCGCCCTGCGCACAGCCTTCTCCGACACATCGAAGCCCAAGGGCTCCACCAGATGCAGCCGGCTCCCCGTGGCGGCGCAGGTCCGGGCGATGTTGCCGCAGTTTTGCGGGATCTCCGGCTCCACCAGAACGACGTTCAGCATACCCTCCCCCATCCGGCCCATGGAAAGCGGTCCCCACAGGCCCTTGGAAATTTTAACAGCGTACATTGTAAATCAATTTCTTTCCAAATTCAAGCACAAAGCGATAAATTTTTAAGAATTTTTGGGTTTTTGCGGCATTTCCTCCTGTCTATCCATGAAACGACAGATTTCCCGGAAAAATTTTACAGGTCTCTTGTGCAAATAGCACCGACAGGGGCGCCAGGGACCCCAGGCGTAAAATTCCGAACAGATTTTTCAAAAATCTCCTTGCATAACCGGGGTTATCTGATATAATGTTGTTAAATATACCCGGCTTACCCGGCTTGGAAGGAGGGGATCCCCGTGGGTAAGAAGTGTATTGTGATTTTCCTTACGGGCGACGACGCCCAGACATATGACGGCAAACCGCTGATGCTGCAAGACGTGCTGTTTTGTCCGGTGCTGAACTGGTGCATGCGGGCATGGATGGAGAAGGGCATCGGGCGGTTTTTTGTTGTCTGCCACCCGGAGCACTACGACCAGGTGGCGGCCTGTTTCCCCGCCGGAGCGGTGGCCGCCGTGGGCGACCCGGACTCCTATGAGGAGGAGCTGGCGGAGTTCGCCAAAGGCTGCTGGATCGAGGAGGTCCGGGAGGCCCTGCTGCCGGTGGGCAGCATGATGCTCTCCTTCCGCACGGTGCAGGAGCTGATCCGGCTGCAGCAGGCGGTGAAGGAGGACATCGCGGCCTTCCATCTGGCCACCCGGGTAAACGTGCTGGACCCGGACCACACCTACATCGACCCCCGGGTCACCATCGGGGCGGGCACCACCATCCTGCCGGGGACCATTCTCCGGGGGGAGACGGTCATCGGCGAGAACTGCGAGATCGGTCCCAACGCCATGCTCATCGACTGCCAGGTGGGAGACGGGTGCGTGATCAACGCCTCCCAGTGCTATGAGAGCACAATGGGCCAGGGCGTCCATGTGGGACCCTACGCCCACATCCGGCCCCACTGCCAGGTGGGAGACGGGTGCAAGGTGGGCGCCTTCGTGGAGATCAAAAACGCCGTGCTTGGGGCGGGCACCAAGCTCAGCCACCTGACGTACGTGGGAGACGCGGATGTGGGCGAGCGGGTGAACTTCGGCTGCGGCACCATCACCTCCAACTACGACGGCTTCCAGAAATACCGCACCGTTATCGAAGACGACGTGTTTATCGGCTGCAACACCAACCTGGTGCCCCCGGTCACCGTGGGCAGCGGAGCCTACATCGCCGCCGGCACCACCGTGACCAAGGACGTGGAGCCGGACAGTCTGGCCATCGGCCGGGTCCGGCAGGAGAACAAGGCCGGCTGGGCCAAGACCCGGCGGAATATGCACAAAAAGTAGCGGACGGGACCCGGCATACCGCTTCACAGCGCAAGAGACGGACCGAAAACGGGATCAGAGCGACAATTCTCACGCCGCGAAAAATTGATTGAATAAACGGAGAAAGAGAGATTTGAACATGATTTCACACGGTAAGGATATGAAGGTCTTCAGCGGGAACGCCAATGTAGGCCTTGCCAAGGACATCTGCAAGCTCATCGGCATTCAGCTGGGGAACGCGGAGATCGGCCACTTCGCCGACGGCGAGGTGTGCGCCTCCATCTACGAGTCCGTCCGAGGCTCCGACGTATTCCTCGTCCAGTCCACCAGCCGCCCTGTCAACGACAACCTGATGGAGCTGCTGGTGATGATCGACGCCATGAAGCGGGCCTCCGCCGGCCGGGTCACCGCGGTGATCCCCTACTTCGGCTACGCACGTCAGGACCGGAAGGCCAAGGCCCGGGACCCCATCTCCGCCAAGCTGGTGGCCAACATGCTGGTGGCCGCCGGGGCGGACCGGGTGCTGACCATGGACCTCCACGCCGCCCAGATCCAGGGCTTCTTTGACATTCCCGTGGACAACCTCTACGGCAACCCCATCTTCGTGGACTACTACGCCAAGAAATTCGGCGAGCGGTGCGAGGACATGGTGGTGGTCTCCCCCGATGTTGGCTCCGTGGCCCGGGCCCGGGCCTTCGCCCAGAAGCTGCACATGAACCTGGCCATCGTGGACAAGCGCCGCCAGAAGGCCAACCAGTGCGAGGTGATGAACGTCATCGGCGACGTGGACGGCAAGGACTGCATCCTCTTTGACGACATGGTGGACACCGGCGGCAGCCTGTGCAACGCGGCCAAGGCCATTGTGGAGGTGGGCGGCGCCAAGAACGTGTACGCCTGCGCCTCCCACGGCGTTCTCTCCGGCCCCGCCATCGACCGGGTCAACGAGAGCGTCATCACGGAGCTGGCCTTCCTGGACACCATCGCCCCCATCGACCCCTCCCTCAGCGGCAAGATCAAGTACCTGACCGTGGCCCCCATGTTTGCCGAGGCCATTGAGCGCATCTATCAGGAGATCTCCGTGTCCAAGCTGTGGCTGTAACTGCATCTCGTTTCACCGGAGGCGCCGCCGCTGACCGCGGAGGCGCCTCTTTTTCGGGGCCTCCGACCCCGTTCCCCGGTTTGATGGCGCTGTGCCAGCGCGTCTGGCCGATGCAGGGCTGATTCGCGTATCGCGGGGTGGGAGAGAAAATTTTTCTTCCGAATAGGTACTATTCTATTCGCTACCTCCCGGGCCTTCCCGGCCCGGACCCGGGTCACTTTTTGCTCGTGCAAAAAGTAACCAAAAACACGCATAGGGAAGGGACCCTTTCGACGGGGTCCCTCCCCTATGTACCCCTGCCCCGCGACGACTCAAAGGGGGCTCGCCCCCTTTGGAAT
>DVGP01000068.1 GCA_018712665.1 Candidatus Pelethomonas intestinigallinarum
GGCCCTGCCGGCACACCGGGATCTCCCCGGCGGCGGAGGCGAAGGCCACGTCCACCTTGTCCGGATCGAATTCCTCCCCGGAGTAGCCCATGGCGCACAGCACCCGGCCCCAGTTGGCGTCGCAGCCGAAGATGGCCGCCTTGGTGAGGGTGGAGGAGATGACGCTCTTGGCGATGGTCTGGGCGCTCTCCTCATCCTTCGCCCCGGAGACGGTGCAGGTGATGAGGTGCCGGGCCCCCTCCCCGTCCTTGGCCATCATCCGGGCCAGGCGGACGCACAGAGCCTTCAGCGCCTTCAGGAAGGCGGCGTAGTCCTCGCCCTCCCCGGTGATGGTCTCGTTCCCCGCCAGACCGTTGGCCAGGACCAGGCAGGTGTCGTTAGTGGAGGTGTCCCCGTCCACGCTGATGCGGTTGAAGCTGACATGGGCGGTGTCCACCAGGGCTTCGCGGATCATTTCCGGGGAAATGGCGCAGTCGGTGGTGATGAAGCAGAGCATGGTACCCATGTTGGGGTGGATCATGCCGCTGCCTTTGGCGATGCCGCCGATTCGGACGGTCTTCCCGCCCACGGTGGTCTCCACCGCCGCCTCCTTCTTCACCGTGTCGGTGGTCATAATGGCGTGGGCCGCGGCGTCGCTGGCGGCCCCGCTCCGCTCCAGGAGCCCCGCCAGCTCTTCCATACCCTCCTCGATGACATTCACCCTCAGGGTCTGGCCGATGACGCCGGTGGAGCACACCAGCACGTCCTCCGCGCCGCAGCCGATGGCTTTGGCGGCTGCGGCGCACATCCGCTCCGCGTTCTCCTCTCCCAGAGGGGCGCAGGCGTTGGCGTTGCCGCTGTTGGCCACCACCGCCCGGGCCCGGCCGTTCGCCAGGTGGGCCTTCGTCACGTGGATGGGGGCCGCCTTCACCACGTTGGTGGTGAACACCGCCGCCGCCGCGCAGTCCGAGTCGGAGACGATGAGGGCCACATCCTTCTTATTTACATTGTGGGTCTTGACCCCCACGTGGAGCCCGGCGGCCCGGAACCCCTGGGCGGCGCACACGCCGCCGTCGATCCATGATACCATGTGTCTCACTCCCAACTTATCCCAGCCCGGCCGTCTCGTCAAAGCCGAGCATCAGATTCATATTCTGCACTGCCGCGCCGGAGGCACCTTTTCCTAAATTGTCCAATCGGGCCGCCAGCATCACCTGCTCGTCGTTGCCGCAGACGAAGATCTGCAGCTCGTTGCTCCCCGCCAGGTTGTTAGAGCCGATGAAGCCGCAGGCAGGGGCGTCGGCGGGCCGGAGCTTCACAAAGGCCGCCCCCCGGTAGTAGTCGTCGTAGACCTCCCGCAGGCTCCCGACACTCTGTTCCCCCCGGAGCTGGTCGAGGTACAGAGGCACCGTCACCACCATGCCCTGGGGGAAATCGCAGATGATGGGCATAAAGATGGGCCGGCGCTCCAGGCCGCACACTGCCATCATCTCCGGGATATGCTTGTGATTCAAATTGACAGCGTAGTGCCGGGGGCTGACCAGCTCCGGCTCCCGATCCGCCGCCTCGTACTGGGCGATGGTCTTCTTCCCGCCGCCGGTGTAGCCGGAGAGGGCGTGGGCCGTGAGGGCCGCGTCCGCTGGCAAGATACCCCGCTCCACCAGAGGGCGGACCAGGGCGATGAACCCGGTGGCATAGCACCCAGGGTTAGCCACCCGTTTGGCCGCGGCAATGACCTCCCGCTGGCCGCCCCCCAGCTCCGGGAAGCCGTAGACCCAGCCCGGGGCGGTGCGGTGGGCGGTGGAGGCGTCAATGATCCTTGTGTGATCGTTTGTGACAAGGGAAACGGCTTCACAGGCCGCCTGGTCCGGCAGGCACAGGAACACCAGGTCCGCCTGGTTCATCAGCCGCCGGCGCTCCTCGACGTCCTTCCGCTTCTCCTCGTCGATGAGCAGGAGCTGGATATCTTCACGGCCCGCCAGGCGGTCGTAGATCTGCAGGCCGGTAGTGCCCTCCTTGCCGTCGATGTAAACCAGGGGCCTCATGCCTCGCTCGCCTCCCTGCTGTCCCGGATAAATGCCTCCAGGGACTGGATCTGCCGGGCGGTCTCCTCCGGGGCGGGGCCGCCCCAGCTCTTCCGCTGGCCCATGCAGGCCTCCAGGCCCAGGGCCTCGTACACATCCCCGTCAAAGAGGGGCGAGATCTGCCGCAGCTCCTCCAGGGACAGGTCCTCCAGCCCCTTCCCCCGCTCCGTGCAGTAGTAGACCAGATTCCCCACGGCGGTGTAGGCGTCCCGGAAGGGCAGGCCCTTTTTCGTCAGGTAGTCAGCGCAGTCGGTGGCGTTGATGAACCCGGCGGAGGCCGCCCGGCGCATGTTCTCCGGCAGGACCTTCATGGTGGCGATCATCCCGGTGAACACCGGCAGGCACAGCTTCACCGTGTCCACCGCGTCGAACACAGGCTCCTTGTCCTCCTGCATATCCTTGTTGTAGGCCAGGGGCAGACCCTTCATGGTGGTTAGCAGGCCCATCAGGTGGCCGTAGACCCGGCCGGTCTTCCCCCGGACCAGCTCCGCCACGTCCGGGTTCTTCTTCTGGGGCATGATGGAGGAGCCGGTGGAGTAGGCGTCGTCCAGCTCGATGAACTTAAACTCCCAGGAGCACCAGAGGATGATCTCCTCGGAGAAGCGGCTCAGGTGCATCATCAGCACGGAGAGGGCTGAGAGGAGCTCGATGGCATAGTCCCGGTCGCTGACCCCGTCCAAGCTGTTATCCATGGGCGCTGTAAAGCCCAGCGCCTTGGCAGTCTCCCACCGGTCGATGGGGTAGGTGGTCCCCGCCAGTGCCCCGCTGCCCAGGGGGCACTCGTTCATCCGCGCCCGGCAGTCCAGGAGCCGCCCCACGTCCCGGCGGAGCATGGCGCCGTAGGCCAGCAGGTGCTGGGCGAAGGAGATGGGCTGGGCCCGCTGGAGGTGGGTGTAGCCGGGCATCACCGTGTTCTGGTGCTCCTTGGCCTTGGCCAGGATGGCCTCCTGGAGGTCCAGGATCTGGTCCACGATCTCCCCGATCTCACGGCGGAGGTACAGCCGCAGATCCACGGCCACCTGGTCGTTGCGGCTGCGGGCGGTGTGGAGCCGCTTCCCCGCCGCCCCGATCCGCTCCGTCAGCAGGGCCTCCACGTTCATGTGGATGTCCTCGTTGTCGGCGGTGAACTCCACCTTCCCCGCCTCGATGTCCGCCAGGATTCCCTCCAGCCCGGCCCGAATGGCCGCCTCGTCCTCCCGGGAGATGATGCCGCAGTCCGCCAGCATGGCGGCGTGGGCCAGACTGCCCTGGATGTCCTCCCGGTACAGCCGGCAGTCGAACTGGATGGAGGAGTTGAAATCGTTCACTAAGTCGTCGGTCTCCTTCCGAAACCGCCCACCCCATAGCTTCATAGTACGTCTTCCTTTCCTTCGTTCTTTTTCTTAGATAAGAAAAAGAACCAAAAAGAACTTTTGCGCGAAACTTCTGTTTCGCGTAGCATATTTTAACGCTTTGCGGCTGGATAAAAGAACTTCAGCGCGAAACTCCGCCTTGCCCCTGGGCGTGGACCGGGACAGCGCCCGACCCCATTCCCATAAGCGAAACGAAGTTTCGCGCTAAAAGTTTCCTTTGATACTTTCTTTTTCAAAGGAAAGTATGTATACCAGCCCGAAAAGTTACTTCTTCAGCTTCCCCTGCTCACGGAGGGCCTGGACGGTATCGGGGAGGCCCCAGAGGTTGATGAAGCCGGTGGCGTCGGCCTGGTTGTAGTCGCTCTCCTCGAAGGTGACCAGGCTCTCGGAGTACAGGCTCTCGGGGGAGGTGACGCCGGCGGTGATGATGTTGCCCTTGTAGAGCTTCAGCTTCACCTGGCCGGTAACGTGCTCCTGGGTCTTCACGGCGAAGGCCTGGAGGCACTCCCGGAGGGTGGAGAACCACTTGCCGTTGTACACCAGATCGGCGAAGTCCACCGCCAGCTTGCTCTTCATGTGCTTGGTGTCCTTATCCAGGGTGATCATCTCCAGCACCTCGTGAGCGCGATAGAGGATGGTGCCGCCGGGGGTCTCGTACACGCCCCGGTCCTTCATGCCGACTAACCGGTTTTCCACGATGTCCAGCAGGCCGATGCCGTTCTCGCCGCCCAGCTTGTTGAGCTTGCGGATGATGTCGCTGGCCTTCATCTTCTCGCCGTCCACGGCCACGGGCCAGCCCTTCTCAAAGTCGATGGTCACATAGGTGGGGGCGTCGGGAGCCTTCACAGGAGACACGCCCATCTCCAGGAAGCCGGGCTTTTTGGAGATGGGCGTCTCCCCTGCCATGGCCCCCGACAAGGCCACCTATGTGACGCTGGACTTTGAGAAGGGCTGGCCCGTGGCTGTCGACGGCGAGAAGATGAAGGCCA
>DVGP01000069.1 GCA_018712665.1 Candidatus Pelethomonas intestinigallinarum
CCCATCTCGATGAGCCAGTGGGCGTGGGATAAGATCTGTGTGTCGTGGTCCACCAGAAGCACGGAGTTGCCGTCGGCCACCAGGTCGTCCATCACCGCTGTCAGGCCCGCGATGTTGGCCGGGTGGAGACCGATGGAGGGCTCGTCCAGCACGTACAGCACCCCGGTGGTCCGGTTGCGCACCGCCCGGGCCAGCTGCATCCGCTGCCGCTCCCCGGTGGACAGGGTGGCCGCCGACCGGTCCAGGGTGAGGTAGCCCAGCCCCAGCTCCATGAGCCGCCGGGCCACCGCCTGGAAGGACTGGCAGATGCTTGCCGCCATGGGCCGCATCTCCTCGGGCAGGGAGGCGGGCACATCAGCCACCCAGCTCACCAGCTCCGTCAGGGTCATCCGGCAGGCCTCGTCCAGGCCGATGCCCCGGAGCCGGGGAGCCCGGGCGGCCTCCGACAGGCGGGTGCCGCCGCAGTCTGGGCAGAGATCCTCCTTCAAAAATTTCTCCACCCGCTTCATGCCCTTCTCGTCCTTGACCTTGGACAGGGCGTTCTCCACCGTGTGGACGGCGGAGAAATAGGTGAAGTCCAGCTCCGCCGCGTCGTTGGAGTTTTTGGGGTGGTAGAAGATATGCTTCTTTACCGCCGGGCCGTCGTAGACGATGTGTTTTTCCGCCTCTGTCAGATCCCGGAAGGGCACGTCGGTGCGCACTCCCATTGCCCGGCACACGTCGGTCATCAGCGACCACATCAGGCTCTTCCACGGAGCCACAGCCCCCTCATCAATGGTCAGGGACTCGTCGGGCACCAGGGTGGAGCGGTCCACGGTGCGGACCACGCCGGTGCCGCCGCAGGTACGGCAGGCCCCCTGGCTGTTAAAGGCCAGCTCCTCCGCGCCGGGGGCGTAAAACTCCGCCCCGCACTCCGGGCAGACAAGCTCCTGCCCGGCGGCCACCGCCAGCGTCGGCTCCAGATAGTGCCCGTTGGGGCAGCGGTGGCTGGCCAGCCGGGAGTACATCAGACGCAGGGAGTTGAGCAGCTCCGTGCCGGTGCCGAAGGTGCTGCGGATGCCGGGCACTCCTGGCCGCTGGTGGAGGGCCAGGGCGGCGGGGACGTAGCGCACGTCATCTACATCCGCCCGGGCCGCCTGGGTCATCCGTCTTCTGGTATAAGTGGACAGGGCCTCCAGGTACCGCCGGGATCCCTCGGCGTACAGCACCCCCAGAGCCAGGGAGGATTTCCCCGAGCCGGATACCCCGGCCACCCCCACGATCTGGTTGAGCGGCACGTCCACATCAATGTTTTTCAGGTTATGTACCCGCGCGCCCCGGACCTGGATGTTCCGGGGCGCGTCTGCGTTCTCTCTCATATGAATGTCTTGCCATCCCGCCCCCGCCGTCGAGGGCAGGGGGCGCCTTTCCGAAAATCACGCCATGGTGCACCCATTGTAGCACAGACCGGAAGGGAATGCAAATAGGGGGTGGGGCGGCCGCAGCCGCCCTGTGTACCACGGAGGATCAATAGGCGGCAATGACGCCGCCGTCATTGGCGTACACGGTGGCGATTCCCCCCGTGGCCGCCAGCAGGATCTCGCCGAACTGGCACCGCTCCCGGGCCAGTTGGCGCACATGCTCCGCCCGCTCCGGACAGTTGCAGTGGGCGATGATGAGCCGCCGGCCAACGTGGTCCTTGTTCTCCGCCATCCGGGATACCATCCGGGCCAGCGTCTGCCGGATGGAGAGGCCCTGGCCCAGCTTTTCGATCTCCCCCTCACGGGTGCCGCCCATCAGAAGCTTCACCCGCAGGGCGCCGGTGACCAAAGACTGTACCCGGGTGAGACGGCCGTTTTTGGCAAGGTTATCCAGATTTTCCAACACGAAGGTGGTCTGCATCCGGGAGATATACGCCTCCACCTGCTCCACCACCTGGGCGAAGGGGAGCTTCCTGCTGGCCAGCTCCCGGATCAGCAGGGCGATCTGCGCCTGTCCGGCGGAAGCGGAGCGGGAGTCAAACACGTGGACGTTGCCCCGGCCGCCCTCCTCCCGGTAGATGGCCCTGGCCTGCATGGCGGCGTTGTAGGAGCCGGACAGCTTCCCCGACAAGGTCACCACATAGTGATCCCCCTCCGGGCCGAAGCAGGCCAGGTAGTCGGCGGGGGAGGGGCAGGCCGTCTTGGGGGCCTGGGGACAGGCCTTCATTTTTTCCAGCAGTGTTCTTTGGCAGAAGGTCTCGTCGTCCACGATGGTATCCTCGCCTACATGGATGATGAGGGGGATCTTCTTGAAGTGCTCATCCGTCAACACTCCTTCAGGGAGATCTGTGCAGCTGTCGCCGATAATTTTATAAGACATTTCCGATACCGCCTAATCTAATATGGTATATTAAATTATAACGTGTCTGGCGCAAATGTCAATGCCGGGCCCACGGATTTCACCGCGTCCGGCAAAAAAATTGTTTTTAGAAATATTTTCATTTTCCTATTGACAAATTAGAAAATGCCGCTATAATAATATCTGTTCGTTGCGAACATAGCGGGATTGTGTAAGGGTAGCACAGCGGACTCTGACTCCGTATGTGAGGGTTCGAATCCTTCTCCCGCTGCCATGAAAACTCCTTTGTCCACTGGACAAAGGAGTTTTTTATTTCTGATGGCTGGCGGAGCGCCGGCGGACGCACTGCTCCGCCGGATGGAGCATTTCGGGTCACGACTTGATTTCCTTCGGCCTCTGGACCTTCCGCCTGCCGCCGGGAATCATAGGGCTGCGCCCCGCCTCGGCCGGCCCGCGCCTTCTCCCCATGGCGGGAAAAATTTTGCTTGACAAATCTGCTTTTGATATGGTATCCTGCTTTTGTTCGGTAGGTAAGGCTCCTGTAGGGATATGGACTGTTGCCGCGAAATAGTGGAGACACTATCAGTTGGTTTGAACAGGGTACATCGAATCCAAGGTGTATCATAATACAGTTTCACCGCCCTGCAGAGTTAAAGCTCAAACGAATGTGCAGAAGTATGTTACTCCCGTATGTTCACCGGACATACGGGAGTTTTTGTTTTCAGGAGGGGAGGCACGCGCCATGGATCACAGCCGAAGTCCCGGATCACCTCAAAAACGATGGAAACGTGATGGCTGCGGGCGCGTGCGCCCATAGCTGTCCTTCGGCGCGCTTTTTTAGGCCATCGTTTTTGGGGAGACCCAAAACGGTGGCCTTTTGCTATGCAAAAGCATAGCAAAAGTGCCATGTGCCGTCTCTGACGGCACGGCTTGAAATTTCAGCGCGTGGGCCGGAGACGGCCCACATGCGCGAAACTTCATGTGCCGCTCACTTTTGCCTGGTATCGTGGTGCGCCCGCGGCGCATGAGGTTTTATACCATTTTATAGGAAACAACGTCCATTGGACGATGAAATAGATCATTTCAAGACAAGCGAGGTGAAAGGAATGGACACGGGAAGCAGTACCGGTGCAAGTTCTGTCGAACGAAGTAGGATCCAGCCGGAAAGAATGTGCCGCGCCGCCGGTCCATTCTCTCTCAGCCTGCGGCTGACACAGTCGCCGTAGCGAAGCGCGATCCTTCGTTCATGCACTGTACCCCTTTCCAAATTTTGCAAAATTACCCTGATATTTGGAGGTACAGAACAATGAAGAAGACACTGAAAAGAATCACTGCGGCGCGCATGACGGAGCGCATGGTACGCGCCGATGCCATCCGCGAGCGTCTCGATTGGGCGGCCGCTCACGGGGAAGAAGAAATCCTGCGGAAATATGGGACGCCCGGCGACGGGCTGACCGCGGAGCTGGCGGAGCGGTCCCGGGAGAGGTATGGGACCAACATTCTGACCTATGGGAAGAGAGAATCTGTTGTAAAGCGCCTGTTTTCCGCCTTCATCAACCCATTTACCGTGATCCTGCTGGTGCTGGCGGTGATCTCCGCCTTTACGGACATCGCCCTGGCCGAGCCGGGAGAGCAAAATTATGTTACGGTCAGCATCATTGCCGCCATGGTCGTCATCTCCGGCACCCTCCGCTTTGTCCAGGAGACCCGCAGCGGGAATGTGGCGGAGAAGCTGATCGGCATGCTCCACACCACGGCCTGCGTGGAGCGCGGGGGAGAAAAAGCGGAGCTCCCCATGGACGAGATCGTGGTGGGGGACCTGGTATACCTCTCCGCCGGGGATATGATCCCGGCGGACCTGCGGATCCTCAGCGCCAAGGACCTGTTTATCAGCCAGTCGGCGCTGACCGGGGAGAGCGAGGCGGTGGAAAAGCTGGGGACCGCTGTCCGGCGGCGGGGAGCCCTGACGGATACGGAGAATCTCGCCTTTATGGGGAGCAATGTGGTCAGCGGCAGCGCGAAAGCCGTTGTGGTTGCCGTGGGCAACGGCACCATGCTGGGCATGATGGCAAAGAATCTGAACGAAAAGCCCCCAAAGACCACCTTTGAGAAGGGCGTCAACGCCGTCTCCTGGGTGCTGATCCGCTTCATGCTGATCATGGTGCCTGTTGTGCTGTTCGTCAACGGCTTTACCAAGGGGGACTGGATGCAGGCGGCGCTGTTTGCCATCTCTGTGGCTGTGGGCCTTACCCCGGAGATGCTGCCCATGATCGTCACCACCTCCCTGGCCAAGGGCGCCATGGCCATGAGTAAGCAGAAGGTCATCATCAAGAATTTGAACTCCATTCAGAACCTGGGCTCCATGGATATCCTCTGCACGGACAAGACCGGCACGCTGACCCGGGATAAGG
>DVGP01000070.1 GCA_018712665.1 Candidatus Pelethomonas intestinigallinarum
TTTTGGAGCTGGAAATCAGACTCGAACTGACGACCTGCTGATTACGAATCAGCTGCTCTACCGACTGAGCTATTCCAGCATCCATTTTTATCTGTCCCGTAGTCACCGCCGGCAGGGCAGCCTGGACAGCGCATCAACTATACCACATCTCCCGCCCGCCGTCAAGTCCGTTTCCCAACCCCGGGCGTTTTTTGTGGGACAACAGGGCGGAAAAAGCAGCTCACGTCTCTGCGCTCCGCAGAAAACCTCACAGCCGCAGAGGTCTGGACTTCAAAGTTCTCCAGCTCAGATGCCGTCGGTTTACCGCATTCATCTGCCAACATAAACCTGCACCTCATAGTTCCACTGCAAGATGCCGGACAGAACAACGAGCTGCACCGTAAACGCCGGCTCCACGCCATATTGGGTCCGGGCCATGCGGATCAGCTCCCGCAGCGTCTGCTCTCTGTTTTCCTCCGTGCAGCCGGCGCACAGATACTTCCCTTTTGGCAGCACCCTCAACCCGTCTATCTCCACATAGCGGATACAGACGGCAAAGAGCCTTGACAGCCCTTCCTCGCTGTAAATGCCGGCCAGATCCTCAAAGAAAAATTGATCCTTCAAGGCGGGCGTCACTTTCTCGTAGAAATGGCTGAGATAATTCCAGAGATTGTCCAGCGTTGGTGCCTCCAGCGTATCCGACAGCAGGATCACGCGCTCCGGCATATCTTTGAGAACCGTTCCCTGGAAGGTCTGCCGCGCCTGTAATTTTCGCTCATAGTCCGCTTTCGCGAGCTCTATTTTTGATTTGCTGTACTGCAGCGCGGCAATTTTTTCATCGGCCTTTTTCTCCGCCTGCACCAAAAAGTCGATGATCTTCTCAAGATCGTCATATTCCAAAACCTTTTTGATCTCCTGCAGCGGCAGGTCCATTGCCTGCAAAGCCCGCACCGTATTCAGGCGGACGATGTCCTGCTCGGTGTAATAGCGGTAATTGGTCCACTCGTCCTTTTTGCTGGGCTTCACCAGTCCAATGCGGTCATAGTGGCGCAGCGTTTCGCTGGTCGTATGGACAGCCTTTGCCGCTTCTCCAACAGAAAAAAATTTTTTCATTTTGAAAAATCCCCTATTGACTTTTGTGTTGCACAAAGGTTTATCATCATCCTAGCACAGGACATTGCGAAACACAATAGGCATTGCAATGCTGTTTAGGAGGAATGGCTGCATGATAGAGCTCAAACAAGTCACAAAGCAGTACGGGCAGGCAACCGTACTAAAAAACATCACCCTCACCGTTGACGAACCGGGGATCTACTGTCTGCTCGGCAGAAACGGCGCGGGCAAAACGACGCTTCTCAAATCCATCGCCGGGTATCAGAACATCACCAGCGGTACGATCCAGGTCGACGGCAAGCCGATCACAACGTCCACTTTGGACACAGGCGTCAGCTATATCGAAAACTTTGCCAAGCATTTTAATCTTCCGGTGCGGAAGCTGCTGCGGATCGCCTCCGAAGTAAACCCCAACTATGATTACGACTTCGCCTCGGAGATGATGGAGCGGTTCGAGCTGGACGGGAAAAAGAAGTTCAACCACCTCTCTCTGGGCATGAAGACGATGGTCTCCACGATCATCTGCCTGGCGAGCAACAAAGAGGTCATTCTGCTGGACGAACCCGTCCTCGGCTTCGACGCCATCATGCGGGTGGAGTTCTACGATATGCTGACGGAGAGTTTTCAGAAGCACCCGCGAATCATCATCGTATCCACCCACATCATCGAAGAGATCGCGAAAACCATTCAAAAGCTGATCATCATTGATAAAGGAAGCGTCCGCTTTTTTGATACCCTGCAATCGGTGGAGACCAAAGCATTCCGTGTCAGCGGGCTGCAGAAAGCCGTGGAGGCCGCCACCAGAGGCCTGCATGTCATCGGTCAAGATACGGTGGGAGGTCTTGTCACCAGTTACATCTTCGACAATCCGCCGGAGCAGGCCGCCTCACTGGAAATCCATCCGCTGTCTTTACAGGATTTCTTTATCCAAATGGTCGGGCATAAGGGAGGTGCGGCAAGATGACCGCTATTTTTGCAATCGTAAAGCGCTTGCTGGCAAGCGACAAGATCAGCTTCATCCTGACGGCGCTTGTGGTGCTCTGCGCCACATCCTCCGGCGAGGTTGTTTTAAGCAACGGAAATTACACCTGGCTGCTGGCCGTCCTGACCCCCTTCTTCTTTGTGTTTTATGACTTTACAAAGCTGATGCACCTGGGCGCGAGCAAAAAAGATTACTTCTTCGGCTGTCTCATCAGCTATGTGTTCCTGGCGTTCTGCATTTCCCTGGTCAACACGGTGGTCCATCTCCTGATCGACCCCCTGTATCCCGCGCGCACCGTAATCAATCTGATGGACGTGTGCAAGTGGACGGAAAACGGGATCGCCGTCGCCGGGCTGCAGCAGATGGTCTTCCTGCTCCTCGCCATGGTGTTCCTCCATGTGCTGCTGTCCATGCAGGCCCACTGGTACGGATGGGTGACCGACGCGGTGCTGGTGGCGATTATCTGCATTTTTACACCGATCGCGTCCCTGCGGGGGATCTTGGCTGGATTTTTCCAGCTCATTATGCTCAACGGCAACGCCGCCCTGCACATCGGGATCTGCCTGCTGCTGAGCGCCGCGTTATCCTTCGTTGGGCTTGTGGTGCTGAAAAGAAAAACGCTGTAGACAAGAGGGCTTACCATGATTCGGATCAAAGAGGTTGACGCGCAAAATATATTGGACGTGTGCGAATTGACAGCAAGCCAGGATAGCATCGGCAGGACGGCGGAGGGGTGCTCACACTGCAACGCGATTTCCATCGCGGAGGCAAAATATAATCCGGAAATGCATCCCAACGCGATTTACAGCAATCATTCGCTGATCGGTTTTTTTATGTATCAGCGCCCGGAGGATCACGCGGAAACGGCAACGATCTGCCGCTTTATGGTCGATGACAGGTTTCAGGCGAAAGGGCTCGCGGAAGAAGCTCTGGAGCACATCCTGCGGGGACTGAAAATTCAAGGCGTCAGAAACGTATCTCTGATCATCGACCACGCGGATAACGCCGCGAAGGATCTCTGCCTCTCCTTCGACTTTCAATTCACTGAGGAGATCAATCAAACGGAGCGCCGCTATGAGCTGGCGCTGTAAATCGAATCCACTACTATATTATAAAGAGGAATTCAAAATGAAAAAATTGATTGCACTGGCGGTGTGCCTTGCGCTGGGCAGCTTTGCCCTGGCGGGCTGCTCCGACAGCGGCGAGCCATTTGAGGAGAAGAGCTACACGCCGGATGCGCAGATCACGGAAATCAATCTTGACGTGCAGGACCGGGAAATTGAAGTGTCGCTGTCCGAAGACGAGCAGATCCATATTCAATATTTTGAGAATAGCACGGAGTATTACGATATTTCTGTTTCAGAGAATGTGCTGACCATGACAAGCGCGAGCAGCAAAAGCTGGACAGACTTCATCGGCGTGAAGTCCTCCGCTGAAAGCCGCAAAATCTTGCTGCAGATCCCGGACGCGCTGCTAGAAAACCTCACACTGTCTACAACCAATGAGAGCATAACGCTTCCCGCACTGGCTGTGACCGGAAGCGTCAGCATGACCGCTAACGGCGGAAATATCACCTTTGGAGATTTGGAGGTCGGCAGCGCCCTGACCCTGAACGTCAAAAACGGGGACATCTCGGGAACGGTCGTCGGAAGCTACGACGATTTCGCCATCCAATCGGAAATCAAAAAAGGCGAGAGCAATCTTCCGGACAATAAGGATGACGGAGAAAAAACGCTGCATGTGACCGGCAACAACGGCGACGTCAATATCGAGTTTGTGAGCGGGTCCATGTAACGGCGAAAACCACGGCCTTACGGTTTGATCATCTTGCGAAAGAATGAGGAAGCGGGCGGGAAACCTCGTAGGTTTCCCGCCCGCTTCCTCTTCTGCTCAATTCTGCCGCCGCCTCGGGTCAGCGGGGGAAGGAGTTCTCAGACTTCACCCGCAGGCGGTTGAGCGCCCGGGCCAGATTGGCCTGGGCCATGCGGTACTCCTGGGCGCTCCGCTTCTGCAGGATGGCCTCCCGGGCCTCGTCCGCCGCCCGCTGGGCACGGATGGCGTCGATCTCCTCCGGCCGCTCGGCGCTGTCCACCAGGGCCAGGACCTCGCCCCCCTCGATCTTCACCAGACCGGAGGAAACCGCCGCCACCTGGGTGGCGCCGTCCGGCGTCCGCAGGCGGAGCTCGCCGGGAACCACCGCCACCACGATGCTGCTGTGGTGGGCCAAAATGCCCATCTCCCCGTCCTGGACGGGGATGGTCAGGGACAGGCAGGGACCCTCGTAAAAGGGCCGGTCCGCCGCCAGGATCCGCACCGGGAAGGTATCCATCAGATCCCCTCCTTCTCCAGGGCCTTGGCCTTCTCCTCCACATCGGAGATGGTCCCCACGTTGAAGAAGGCCGCCTCCGGATACTGGTCCATCTCCCCGTCCACGATGGCCCGGAAGCCCTCCAGGGTGTCCTTCAGGGGCACGTAGATGCCGGGGATACCGGTGAACTTCTCCGCCACATGGGTGGGCTGGGACAGGAAGCGCTGGAGCTTCCGGGCCCGGGCCACGGTGAGGCGGTCCTCCATGCTCAGCTCATCCATGCCCAGAATGGCGATGATGTCCTGGAGCTCGCTGTACTTCTGCAGGGTCTCCTGGACCTGCCGGGCGATGCGGTAGTGCTTCTCCCCCACGATGTCCGCCTCCAGGATGCGGGAGGAGGACTCCAGGGGGTCCACCGCCGGGTAGATGCCCTGCTCGGCGATCTTCCGGCTGAGGACGGTGGTGGCGTCCAGGTGGGCAAAGGTGGTGGCGGTGGCGGGGTCCGTCAGGTCGTCGGCGGGGACGTATACCGCCTGGACGGAGGTGACGGAGCCGCTCTTTGTGGAGGCGATCCGCTCCTGAAGCTCGCCCATCTCGTTGGCCAGGGTGGGCTGGTAGCCCACGGCGGAGGGCATCCGCCCCAGGAGGGTGGACACCTCGCTGCCCGCCTGGACAAAGCGGAAGATGTTGTCGATGAACAGCAGCACGTCCTTGTGCTCCTCGTCCCGGAAGTGCTCCGCCATGGTCAGCCCCGACAGGGCCACCCGCATCCGCACGCCGGGGGACTCGTTCATCTGGCCGAAGACCAGGGCGGTCTTGCCCGATACACCGCTCTCCCGCATCTCCCGCCACAGGTCGTTGCCCTCCCGGCTGCGCTCGCCAACGCCGGTGAAAATGGAGTAGCCGCCGTGTTCGGTGGCCACATTGTGGATCAGCTCCTGGATCAGCACGGTCTTTCCCACGCCGGCGCCGCCGAACAGGCCGATCTTGCCCCCCTTGGGGTAGGGGTCCAGCAAATCAATGACCTTGATGCCGGTCTCCAGGATCTCCACCGCCGGGCTCTGCTCCTCAAAGGCGGGGGGCTGGCGGTAGATACCCCGGCGGGGGGTGTCCTCCGGCACCGGGCCCCCACCGTCAATGGGCTGGCCCAGCACGTTGAACATGCGGCCCAGGGTGGCCTCCCCCACCGGCACCTGAATGGGGTGCCCGGGGGCCTGGACGGCCATGCCCCGGGACAGCCCCTCGCTGCCGGAGAGCATAATGCAGCGGGCCGCGCCGCCATCCATATGCTGGGCAACCTCCATGACCCGCTTCTGGCCGTCCAGCTCCACAGTAAGGGCTTCCCGCATCTTGGGCAGCTGGCCCACCGGAAACTGGACATCCACCACCGGGCCGGAGATCTGTATGATGGTCCCTGTTGTCATGATCGCTCACGCTTCCTTCCTGTGTTTCAGCCGCTGGGCCTTGGCACCGGCGGAGATCTCGGTGATCTCCTGGGTGATGGCCGCCTGGCGGACACGGTCGTATTGGAGGGAGAGCTCACCCAGCAGCTTCTCCGCGTTCTTGGTGGCGGCGTCCATCGCGGTCATCCGGGCATTCTGCTCACAGCAGAAGCTGTCCACCAGGGCGCTGTAGATATAGCCGGACATATAGCTGGGGACCACCGCCTCCAGCACCTTGGCCACCGAAGGGCTGAAGGTAAAGGGCTCCCGCACCGCCTTCTCCGTTTTCTCTGAGCCCGCGAAGTAGGAGCGGTGGAAGGGCAGAAGGCGGGTAGACCTGGCCTGGGAGCTGAGGGCGCTCTCCATATCGGTATAGATCACAAATATTTTCTTCAGCTCCCCCCTGTCGTAGCCGTCCAGCAGCAGGGACCCGATCTCCCGGGCCCTGGCCATAGTGGGGTTCTGGGCGGTGTAGAGGAAGCTGCGCTCGATGGGGATGCGGCGCTGGGCGAAATAGTGCCTGCCATATTCCCCCACCACGAAGAGTTTCGTGTCCGGGTGCTGGTCCAGCAGGTGCTGGGCCTCCCGGAGAACATTCTGGTTGTAGGCCCCCGCCAGGCCCTTGTCCGCCGTAATGACCAGGCACCCGTAGGTGCCGGTGACGGCCTGCTGGCCCTCCTCCGGGTAGAAGTAGCGGCTGTCCACGCCCTCGGCGGCGGAGCGGAAGATCCGCTTGATCTCCGCCTGCATGGACTCGAAATAGGGGCGGGTGTGGTCCAGTTCGCTTCTGGCCTTCTGCAGCTTGGTGGAGGCGATGAGGTACATGGCGTTGGTGATCTTCCGCGTCTCCCGCACGCTCTCCATGTGGGTCTTGATCTCCTTCAGACTGGACATATCAGACACCGCGCTTTCCGGCCCGCTGGCGGAACTGCTCCAGGGCCTTGCGGGCGAGCGTCAGGATCTCCTCCCGGTCCTCCTGGGGCAGCAGGCCGGTGCGGTCAATGCGCTGGCACAGGTCGGGGGCCTGCTCCTCCAGGAAGGACAGCAGAAAGTCGGTAAACTCGTCCATCTGCTCCAGGGGCACGTCCTGCATCACATGGTTCAGGGCGGCCACCAGGGCGATGACCTGGCGGTGCTGGCTCATGGGGCGGTACTGCCGCTGGCGCAGCAGGCGGGTCAGGCTCTGACCGAAGGCCAGCTGCCGCTTGGTGGCGTCGTCCAGGTCGCTGGAGAACTGGGTAAAGACCTCCATCTCCCGGTACTGGGCCAGCACCAGCCGGAGGGTCCCGGCGGCGGACTTCATGGCCTTGGTCTGGGCGTCGCCGCCCACACGGGAGACAGAGAGGCCCACGTTCACCGCCGGCCGCTGGCCGGCAAAAAACAGGCTGCTCTCCAGGAAGATCTGCCCATCGGTGATGGAGATGATGTTGGTGGGGATATAGGCGGACACATCCCCCGCCTGGGTCTCCACGATGGGCAGGGCGGTCATGCTGCCGCCGCCAAGCTCGTCGGAGAGGTGGGCGGAGCGCTCCAGCAGACGGGAGTGGAGGTAGAACACGTCACCGGGGTAGGCCTCCCGGCCCGGGGACCGCTCCAGCAGCAGGCTCAGCGCCCGGTAGGCGATGGCGTGCTTGCTCAGATCGTCGTATACGATCAGCACGTCCCGGCCCTGGTACATGAAAAACTCTCCCAGGGCGCACCCGGCATAGGGGGCGATATACTGCAGGGAGGCCGGCGCGCTGGCCGGGGCGTTGACCACCACGGTATAGTCCATGGCCCCCCGGCGGGTGAGGTTCTCCACCAGCTGGGCCACGGAGCTGGCCTTCTGGCCGATGGCCACGTAGATGCACACCACGTCCTTGCCCTTCTGGTTAAGGATGGTGTCCAGGGCGATGGCGGTCTTGCCGGTCTGGCGGTCGCCGATGATCAGCTCCCGCTGGCCCCGGCCGATGGGGAACATGGCGTCGATGGCCAGGAGCCCCGTCTCCATGGGGGTGTTCACCGGCTGGCGGTCCAGGATGGCCGGCGCCGCCGCCTCAATGGGGCGGTAGCCCTCGGCCCGGATGTCCCCCTTGCCGTCGATGGGGACGCCCAGAGCGTCCACCACCCGGCCCAGGAAGCCCTCCCCCACCGGCATACCGGCGGTACGGCCCGTGCGGCGGACCACGCTGCCGGCAGCCACCTCGTCGCCGCCGTCAAAGAGGACGCAGCCCACGGTATCCCGCCGCAGATCCTGGACCATGCCCTTGACGCCGCCCTCAAAGAGCAGGATCTCGCCGTACTGGGCGTGCTCCAGGCCGTCCACCGTGGCGATCTCGTCGCCCACGGTGAGCACATGGCCCAGCTCCTCCGGAACCACAGAGGGGACCCATCCCTCCATGGCCTCCCGCATCAGAGGCAGCAGATTGTCCTCGTTGCAGTTCTCCCGCTCCAGCTTTTCCAGCTGTCCGCGAAGCTGCCGCAGGTGGCCCTCCAGGCTCCAATCGTAAACCACAGACCCCGCCTGAAGGACAAAGCCCTTGGAGATGGAGGGGTCCTCCTCCCAGACCAGAGAGACCTTCCGGCCGTAGGTCCGGGCCAAAAAGTTGGCGAAGCGCTGGCGCTGTACGTCAGTGGGCGGCGCCGCGCTGTGCAGCACCGCCTGCAGGATGCCGTTTTTATTATTTCTTTTCATGGTCCGGTCCCTTCTCCGCAAGGTCCAGGAACAGGTCGAAAGCATCGCTTCCGGTGCCGCGGGCCAGCTTTTCCGCCGCGTCGGTCACCAGGTCCTTCAGCTCCTGGCGGGCGTCGGACATGACCTTCTGGCGGTCCCGCTCCGCCTCCTGGCGGGCGTCGGCGAGGATGCGCTGGGCCTGGACCTTGGCGTCGTCCAGCTGCTGCTCAGCAGCGACCTGAGCATCGTGCTGTGCCTTGGCCTTCTTCTGCCGGATCTCCTCGTCGGAGGCGTCCAGCTTTGCCTGGCAGTCGGCCTTCAGGGCCTCAGCCTCCCGCAGCTTGTCAGCCGCCTGGTCCGCAAGGCCCTGGTAATAGGCCTCCCGCTTGGCCATGAACTGCTTGACCGGCTTATACAGCAGAAGGTACAGCCCGCCGGCCAGGATGGCAAAGTTCATCAAATGCAGCAGGATCTGCTGCCAGTCAATATTCAGAGGGACGTTCACGTTTCCCACCTGCCTTTTTCATAGGTTTTCGGTTATAGGACGAAGATGATCAGAATGGCGGCCAGCAGGGCGTAGATGATGGCGGTCTCGATAAAGACCAGAGCCAGCATGAAGGTGGTGCGGATCTTGCCCTCGGCCTCCGGCTGGCGGGCAATGCCCTCCACGCTCTTGGAGGCGGCCATGCCCATGGCGATGGCGCCGCCGGCGGCGGCCAGACCGATGGCCAGACCGGTGGCAAGGGCCCTCATGCCGGTAGAATCTTCGGCGGTCTCCGCGGTCTCTGTGGTCTCCAAGGTCTCGGCGGTGTCGTTCGCCGCGGGCTCAGCGGCGGCAAAGGCGGGGGCTGCCAGGGTCAGCACCAGCAGCAGGGTAAGGGCCAGCACGCGGGCCCACTTCTTGTTCAGCAGACGTTTCATAATGACCTCCCACTTCAATGTTGGATCGTTTGTATTTCTCTTTTCTGTGCCGTCAGGCGTTCTGTGCCTGGGGCGTTTTCTGCTTTTTGGACTTCTTGCCCTCCGAAGCGCTGTGCTCGGACACCTCACCGTAGAACAGAGAGGTCAGCGTCGTCAGCACGTAGCTCTGGATCAGCGCGTGGAGCAGCGTGAAGAGCACGCCCACCACCACCGGCAGCACATAGCTCAGCGCGGTGTAGTAGTAGACCAGCTCCGTCACCAGCAGGCCGCTGAGCAGGGCGCCGAAGAGACGGAAGCTCATGGAGATGGGCAGGGAAAACTCCTTGAGCGTACGCCCCACGCCCCGCATTCCGTTGCTGGCCACACCGCCGGAGAGAATGACCAGATAGGACAGGCATCCCAGCGCGATGGCGGCGTTGATGTCCGACAGGGGCGCCGGCAGGGCGATGGAGTGGCCCTGGGTGGTGACGGCCTGGAGGCCGAAGAGCTCAAAGATGGTGCCGGTGAAAATATACACGCCGGCGCCGAAAATATAGGCGCCCAGGAAGCCGTTGCGCTCCGGACTGTTGCTTTTTGCCATTCGGTCAAAGAGGCCCACCAGCTCCTCCAGCAGCAGCTGGAGCCTGCCGGGCACATACTGAAACCGGGGAATGACAAAGATCCGCAGGCAGGCGGCCACGACCAGCAGGATGCCGGACACCGTCATGGCGGAGATCAGCCCCGGGTTCACCTCCTTGCCGAAGAGGTCGATGCGGTTGCTCTCGTGGAGCACCGCGTCCCGCATGGCCTCCTGTACGGTCTCGCCCTTCGGCGCCGCGGGCAGCAGCAGGGATACCACCAGCATCACCGCCGCCGCGACCATGCACAGGACGAATCCTTTCTTCTGTTTTGACATAACAACTCCTCTCCCCTTGGATACGGGTGGGCTGTCCCACCCGTTGCTGCCCGGGGCGGCGCTGCCCGCGCCTTCCCCGGATCGCTGTGGTTGATTTCTAAAAGCGTATGTATTATACTGTTCCTATTCAAATAAGTGAAATGTATTTTTTATATGCTGGCGATATGATTTTGACATGGAAGAGGACGGGTCGTAATGGCGATTACCTATGACTACTACCGCATATTTTACCATGTGGCCCAGTGCCGGAGCTTCACCCGGGCAGCCGAGGTTCTAAGCAACAACCAGCCCAATATCACCCGGTGCATGAACAACCTGGAGCAGGAGCTGGGGTGCAAGCTCTTTGTCCGCTCCCACCAGGGCGTCACCCTGACGCCCGAGGGGCGGCGGCTGTTCCTGCGGGTGGCGGCGGCCTACGAGCAGCTGCGCCTGGGAGAGGAGGAGATCCAGCGGGACTGCAGCCTGGATACCGGCACCATCTCCATCGGCACCAACGAGGTGGCCCTGCATCTCCTGCTGCTGGACAAGCTCTCCGCTTTTCACGAGAAGTTCCCCGGCGTGCACATCCGCATCACCAGCAACACAACCCCCCAGGCCATCGAGGCCCTGACCCAGGGGCGGGCGGACTGCGCGGTGGTGACCACGCCCAACGAGGCGAAAAAGCCTCTTCGAGAGACCCGGCTGCGGAACTTCCGTGAGGTGCTGCTGTGCAGCGTGCGCAACCGGGAGCTGGCATCGCAGGTCCGGCGGCTGCGGGACGTGGTCCGCTACCCCTTCATTGGAATGGGGGTGGGGACCAGCGCCTACACCTTCTATCAGCGCCTGTTCGTCAAGCAGGACCTGTCCTTCCATGTGGACATCGAGGCCGCC
>DVGP01000071.1 GCA_018712665.1 Candidatus Pelethomonas intestinigallinarum
CAAAACGCTGGATCTTGTCCTGCTCACTCATAATATTCCAGTCCTTTCTGATTCCTTGTCTGCATTATATCTCACCTGACCCGCTCCCGCAAGAACTCCAGAAACAGGGCCTCGATCTCCTGGTCGCTGCCCAGCTTGTCCAGATAGGGGGCAAACTTCTTGCGGTCAAAGGAGATCTTCTTGGACGGGGCGCTGAGGCGCTTGTCCGCCTCGGCGCGGGCCTCACGCCATGCGGCAAAGATAAGCTGCTTATCTGCCGCGGGCGGCGGGCATCTGCGGACGATGCGTTGTACAGTTGCCTTGTTGAGCTGATTCCCCTTGATCCCGCACATCTCCACAAAGGCCCTCTGGGATTCCGGATCATAGTCGGCGATGAGGTCGGCGCATGCCAAATTGAGTTTTTGGGGACTGTCCTCCAGAACGGTCTGCAGTTCCGGGATGAGTCGGGTCAGTTTGATGGCCTTTCGAATCTCGTACTCGGACACGCCGAAAAATTCCGCGACGATGGCCCGGGCAGAATACTTCTGGCGATTCTCGCCAGAAGTTCCATCGGCCAGATCGGAGCGGCAACCTTGCCGGTTTTTCGCTTCCAGCAATACCTTGTACGCCTTGCCCCTCTCGATGATAGACAGATCCTGCCTCTGAAGCAGGTTCGTAAGGGTGGCGATGGAAATGGCTCTGGCGTCATCCGCCACCACGATCTCCGCTGCGATTTTGGTCCAACCCACAAGCCTCGCTGCGGCGGTGCGGTTGTGGCCAGCCAGGATCTCATAGCGGTCAGAGTGGGGGATGCGCCGGACGATGATCCGGACCAAAAGTCCTTCTTCCTGCAGCTGCTGGGCGAATGCCTCCAGTTTTGAGGGGAAGTAGGGCTTAAACCCGATGTCCGCTGTAAAAAAGCTGTCCAGCTTGTCCAGCGGAAGGTCGCAGATTTCAGAGGGGGCCGAGGGAGGCGCATGCTGAAAGATCTGTTGATACGCTTCATCGCTGGCCTGTAGTTCAGAGGCCTGTTGTGTAGCCGCCATCCTGCGCTTGAGGATGGCGTTCATGTCAGCCTTAGCCAAGGCACAGCACCTCCCGGGCAAGACTGCGGTAGGACTCGGCTGCGGCATTCTTCGGCGCGTACTCAAAAATGCTCTGGCCTGCCGCCGGACACTCCGCCACCTTGATGGAGTATTCGATAGGCCGCTCAAACACACGGTAAGAGCCGCCGTAGATGTCCACTACGCTCTCCCGGACGCTGCGGCACAGTTGGGGACGGGTCTGGTACATCGTTAGAAGGATGCCCGCGACTTCCAGCCTTGGATTAAACTTCTCCTTGATGGAACGCACCATATCCAGCACGTCCGGGACGCCTTCACTGGCGAGAAAATGGGACTGGACCGGGATGATGCAGTAGTCCGATGCCGCAAGAGCGTTGACGGTCAGCAGTTCGTGTTTCAAGCCGCAGTCGATGATGATATAGTCGTAGGCGTCCCGCAGGAATGGCATGAGGCTGTCCATGACCTTTTCACAGGACCGCTCAGTGTCACCCACGGCGTTATACTGGGAGAGCTGCATCACCTGAAGCCGGGCCGCCGCATCGGCCAGCCGACGGTTGGCGGGCATCAGGGAGAGTCCGCTTCCCGTGTGAAGGATCCCGCGTTCAAGGTGAATTTCCAGGTCCTCAGGGTAGTCAATGGCGGCCAGCAGAAAATTTGCCAGTGTTCGTTTTTGTTCAGCGGGGGTATATCCCAGTGCGGCCGTGAGATTGCCCTGGGGGTCGTTGTCAATGAGGAGAACTTTCTTCTCTGCGTCGGACAGGGCCGCGCCGAGGTTCAACGCTGTGGCCGTCTTGCCCACACCGCCCTTGAAATTTGTGATGGCTACGATCTTGCCCATGTTCCACATCCTTTCATATTACAGTGTCCTGGTAACAGGCAAAAAAATTGGGATCAAACCAGCAAGGCCTTGTGTTCCAAGAGCCTCCTTGATTTGATCCCAACTATAACACCTGTCTTGGTGGCCACCGCCACCACCACCGGCCTGTCGTTACGCAGGTGTGCCTTGGCGGCCATGGTCACCGCCGTGTCGGTGATGCCGCAGGCCAGCTTCCCGATGGTGTTCCCCGTGCAGGGGGCGATCACCAGCACGTCCAGCAGCTTCTTCGGCCCGATGGGCTCCGCCTCGTTGACGCTGCCCATCACCGTATGTCCCGTGATCTTCTCCACCGCGGAGATAAACTCCTCCGCCGTGCCAAAGCGCGTGTTGGTGTGCTGGCAGATCTCCGAGACGATGGGCTGCACCGTCTCGTACTCCTTGCACAGCTTCTCCAGCTCCCGCAGCACCTTTCCGTGGGTGCAGAAGGAGCCGCACAGCGCGAATCCCACTCGCTCTTTCCTCAAATGGGCTCACCTCGTTCTTCCAATATGTGGTAGACGCCGTCCCGGATGGCGGCGGCGGCGGCCCGTGGGGCCACGATCCCCGGCAGCCCCCCGGCCCGGATCACCCGGCGGCCCAGGCGCCTGGCGGCGTCCAGGTCCACGCCCCCGGGCAGGGAGGCCAGATCCAGGATCACGCACTCCGCCTTCGTCCGCTCCAGCCGTCCGGCGTCCAGGATGAGGGCGGGAACTGTGTTGAAGATCACGTCGAAATCCCCCAGCTCCGCCCCCAGGCGGTCTGTCGCCAGGGGCTCATAGCCGAAGGCCTCGATCCAGGCCCGGTCGCTGTACCGCCGGGCGGAGACGGACACCTGGGTCCCCAGTCCCCGGAGGCGGTGGGCCAGAACCTTGCCGATCCGGCCGTACCCGATGACCAGGCAGCGACAGTTTTGGAGCGTCTCCTCCGTAGCCTCCATGGCCCGCTGGATGGCCCCCTCCGCCGTGGGCACGGCGTTGGCCACCTGGACCTCCTCCCGGTCGTAGTAGTCCAGCAGCGTCAGGCCGAAGTCCAGCATCAGCCGGGGCGAGAGCTCCTTCGTCATGCCGCCCAGCAGGAGCTGGTCGTAGCGGAGCCTGGGCCAGAGCTGCTCCGCCCCCAGGGCCGTGTCCGTCAGAGGCAAGGTCAATCCCCCGCCCCGGCACACCGGCAGGGGCAGGATCAGCAGCTCGGCTCCCAACGCTTGGTCCAGCGGCACCGCGTTGGGACCGCCCCCCTGGTCCAGCCCCCAGGTGCACACCAGCCATCCGTCATTCAGCAGCAGCTCCGCCAGGCGGACCTGGCGCATGTCGCCCCCCACCACGGCGACGGTCCTCTTCATACACATCCCCCCTCTGCTCCAGTCTATGCCGCCGGGAGAAAAGGGGAACCGCAGGAAGAGAGCGCCCGGAGGCGTTGCCCCCGGGCGCTCTCTATGTTCGTCGATCAATATTTCTGAATGTCGTCCAAATTCAGAATGAAGGCCACAACGCCGCCCACACTGAGATGTACCGGCATCATCGGGATGGAGGGGTTGGGACCTCCGGCGGACATGGACAGATCGGAGTATGTCATCTGCTGCCGCCTGCCCGCGCACTGCTTCAGGATATCCAGCACGCGCTGCATCTTTTCCTCCTCCACACCGATCATCACCGTGACGCTCTTCTTCTTCAGAAAGCCGCCGGTGGAGCTGAGTACGGTGGCGAAAAAGCCGCTGCGGTTAAGTTCATCCACGGTGTCGGCGTAGTCGTCGCCCTGAAGAACCGCTATGATCAGCTTTTTTCTGCTTGTGTCCTTGTCCATGGAATTCACCTCGTCTTAACAATAAATTAAAAGGGACCTCTATTTACATTATACCGCTTAACGCCATATTTTCAAGTAGAAACTTCGTGCCCGCCCCCTAAAACTGGCAAGCGGCCCCCTCCCGCGCTCTGCCCCGCCGGGATTGCGGAACGTCGGAAAGTGTGGTATGCTGAAAAACAAAGAAACTGGACAAGGAGGCCCGCCATGCCCTACCCATACCTGCTCTTCGACGCGGACAACACCCTCTTCGACTTTGACCAGGCGGAGCGGAACGCCCATCTCCTCCTGTGCCGCGCCCACGGCCTGGCCTTCTCCGAGGAGGGCTACCAGCTCTATCACAAGTGCAACGCCGACCTGTGGCGGGATTTTGACCGGGGGCTGTGCACCAAGGAGTATCTGCTGGTGGAGCGTTTCCGCCGGTATCTGGCCATCACCGGGGAGCGGGCGGACCCGGAGGCCCTAAATCGGGATCATCTCCGGGCCCTGGGAGAGGGGGCCATGCTCCTGCCCGGCGCGGAGGAATTGTGCCGGGTCCTCAGCAGGGATCACCGGCTCTACCTTCTCACCAACGCCGTGGCCTCCGTGCAGAAGGCCCGGTTCGCCAACTCCGCCATCGCCCCCTACTTTCAGGGGGCGTTCATCTCCGAGGAGGTGGGGGTGGGCAAGCCGGATCCCGCCTACTTTGACTATGTATTTCATGCCGTCCCCGGCCTTGCCCGGGACAACGCCCTGGTCATCGGGGATTCCCTCACCAGCGACATCCAGGGGGCCAACAACGCCGGCCTCCCCTGCTGCTGGTTCAACCCCAAGGGCCAGCCCCGGCCCCAGGGCCTGCGGATCGACTATGAGATCCGCACCCTGGAGGAGCTGTACGCCATCGTGTGACGCGCCATGCCGGGGCGCCGCCTCGGACCCCGCCCGCTTTTTAGGAAAATACCCGCAGGGCACTTAGCGGGGCAAAAACTTTTGTCCGCGAAGCTGCCGCTTCGCTCATGTAATTTTAAGCACTGAGCCTCCGGAGACAGCGCTGTCTCCGGAGGCTTGTTCTTTGTGTCGAGGTAAGCAGCTTTTTGGCTATGCACTCTTGCGCTTTTCCAGCTCTTGACGCAGCATGGCCAACTCCCGGCCATGGCCCGGGGTATCGTTGGGGGTCTCCAGAATGAAGGGCAGATGGCGCAGAGCCGGGTGGTCGATCACCGCCAGGATGGTCTCAAGGCCCAGGGTCCCCTCGCCGATCTTGGCGTGCCGGTCCTTCCGGGCGCCGGGCGGGTTCATGCTGTCGTTGATGTGGACCGCCTTCAGCCGGTTCAGTCCCACCACCCGGTCCAGGTCCTCCAGAACTCCGTCCAGGTTGTGGATGATGTCGTAGCCCGCGTCGGAGACGTGGCAGGTATCCAGGCAGATCCCCATTTTGTCGGAGAGCTCCACCTGGGAGAGAATCGCCGCCAGGTCCTCGAACCGGCCGCCGACCTCGCTGCCCTTCCCCGCCATGGTCTCCAGGAGCACCACGGTTTGCTGCTCCGGCTTGAGGACGGCGTTGAGCATGTCCGCGATCATGCGGCAGCCGGTCTCCATCCCCTGGCCCACATGGCTGCCGGGGTGGAAGTTGTAGTAGTTTCCCGGCAGTCCCTCCAGCACCGCCAGGTCCCCGGCCATCATCTCCGCCGCCAGTCCCCGGATGCCCTCATCCTTGGAGCAGGGGTTCATGATGTAGGGAGCGTGGGCCACAAAGGGCCCGAAGCGGTTCTCCTCCAGCAGCACCC
Source organism: Candidatus Pelethomonas intestinigallinarum (assembly GCA_018712665.1). Classification (GTDB taxonomy): domain Bacteria; phylum Bacillota; class Clostridia; order Oscillospirales; family Oscillospiraceae; genus Pelethomonas; species Pelethomonas intestinigallinarum. Next base: position 5,463 of record DVGP01000071.1, read on the forward strand.
GCAGCCGCTCCACGTCTGACAGGTCCACTGTCTTGGCCCGAGCGCCCCGGGGATTGCGGAGGAAGCACTGGAAGGTGTCCGCACCGATGGAGAGGGCCGCCTGCCCCATCTTATAAAAGCCCCCTGCTGAGGACAGATGGGCGCCTAAATAGCTCATAGGAATTTCTCCTTTACATAATCCAGTAAAACCGTCCGGTCGTTGGGCAGTTCTTCATCCATAACCAGCTCCAGCAGATCGTTGAGGGCCTTCCCCACC
>DVGP01000072.1 GCA_018712665.1 Candidatus Pelethomonas intestinigallinarum
CTCCTTCTTGGCGATCTCCACCAGGTGCTTGGCGATGATAGGCCGGGCGAAGGCGGTGCCCAGCAGATAGTCCTCATACTTGGCCCCCATCATCATGGAGGGGATGATGACGTCGTCCACCATCTCGTCCACCATGTCCTCGATGTACAGCTTGGAGGCGCCGGTCTTGATGGCCTTCTCCTCCAGGCCGTCCAGCTCGTCGCCCTGTCCCACGTCGGCGGCCATGGCGATGATCTCGGGGTTGTTGTAGTTCTCCTTCAGCCAGGGGATGATGATGGACGTATCCAGCCCGCCGGAATAGGCCAGAACAATCTTCTTGATGTCCTTCTTGCTCATATCTCGATCCTCCAAGGTCGTTTGTGTTTGATGTGTATATATATTACATCTTGCCGTTTATTTATGCAATGCAAATTTCCTCCAAATCTGATTCGCCGATTCCCGGCCTTTCTTGTGCGCTATGCCGGAATTTTTTGGTGTTTTCCGAAAAAAGCCGGAGGTCCCTCGGGAAGGGCCTCCGGCGTGTCGCTGGAAGTTTTTGCATATAGAATGAATATTTTCACGCAGGCTGCCCCGGGCAGGCAATCATGGACGGTCTTCCTCCCCCATGGCCCGGCCAAGGGCGGAGAGCAGCTCCTCCCTGCCGTCGCCCCGCTCGGCGGAGAAGGGGATCAGCCGATCCTCCTCCCGGAGGGACAAGGTCTCCCTGATGCGGGCCAGGTTGGGCTCGATCTCCGACTTTTTCAGCTTGTCCAACTTGTTGGCCACCAGGATCAGAGGACAGCCGGTCTGAAAAAACCAGTTGGCCATGGTCACGTCGTCGGCGGTGGGCTTGTGGCGGGCGTCCACGATCATCACACCCCAGGTGATGAGCCCCGAGGCGAAGTAGTCCTCCATGAGCCGCCCCCAACGGTCCCGCTCCGCCTTGGACACCTTGGCGTAGCCGTAGCCCGGCAGGTCCACCAGGTAGCCCCTGTCCTGAATGCGGAAGTAGTTGATCTGGCTGGTCTTTCCGGGGGAGGCCCCCACCCGGGCGAAGTTCTTCCGCCCGGTGATGCGGTTGATTACAGAGCTCTTGCCCACGTTGGACCGGCCGGCGAAGGCCACCTGCGGAAGGCCGTCCCGAAGAAAGGCGGCAGGGGTGACGGCGGAGAGCACAAACTCCGCCCGGCTGAAATCTGCGGCCATGGGTTACCTCCTGGTCGGTAAAGTTGATAGAACCGTGCTATGTATCACTGGCAGAGCGCCGACTCCTGCCGCCCGGCGTCCGCCGGGACGAAGGCCGTCACGATCTCCTCCCGGCCCTGCTGGGGGGCAGGCAGGCACAGGGCCTCGGCCAACACGGCGTCGATGGTCTCCACAGGGACGAAGCGCAGGCTCTCCCGGACCGTGGGGTCGATCTCCGCCAGATCCCGCTGGTTCTCCTTGGGGATGATGACGGTGCGGATGCCGCTGCGCTTGGCGGCCATGGTCTTCTCCTTCAGCCCACCGATGGCCAAAACACGGCCCCGGAGGGTGATCTCCCCGGTCATGGCCACATCGGAGCGGACCTTCTGGCCGGTGAGGGCGGAGACCACAGCGGTGGTAATGGCGATGCCGGCGGAGGGGCCGTCCTTGGGCACGGCGCCCTCGGGGAAGTGGATGTGGATGTCCTTTGTCTTGTAGAAGTCCGGGGCGACGCCCAACTGGGCGCAGCGGCTGCGGATGCAGCTGATGGCGGCGTGGGCGGACTCCTTCATCACGTCCCCCAGGTTGCCGGTGAGCTCCAGCTTGCCGGAGCCCTCCATGACGTTGACCTCCACCTCCAGCAGCTCGCCCCCCACCTCGGTCCAGGCCAGGCCGTTGACCACGCCCACCGGATCCTTGTCCAGTGCCGGCGGCAGATACCGCCGTGGGCCCAGCAGGGCCTCCAGATCGTCAGGTGTAATGGTCACCCGCTTTACCTTCTCTGTCACCAGGCGCATGGCCGCCTTGCGGCACAGGGCACCCATCTGCCGCTCCAGGGAACGGACGCCGGACTCCCGGGTGTAGCCGGAGATCACCGCCCGGATGGCCTCGTCGCTGACCCGGAGAGCCGTCTTTTTGATGCCGTGCTCCTTCATCTGCTTGGGCAGCAGGTAGCGGTGGGCGATTTGAAGCTTCTCCTCGTCGGTGTAGCTGGTCAGCTCGATGACCTCCATCCGGTCCAGCAGGGGCCGGGGGATGGTGGAGGTGGTGTTGGCGGTGGTGATGAACAGGACCTTGCTCAGGTCCAGGGGAATCTCCAGGAAGTGGTCCCGGAAGGCGTAGTTCTGCTCGCCGTCCAGCACCTCCAGCAGGGCGGAGGCCGGATCTCCCCGGTAGTCGTTGCCCAGCTTGTCGATCTCATCCAGGAGCAGCAGGGGATTCATGCTGCCGCTCTGGGAGATTGCGTTGACGATCCGGCCGGGCATGGCCCCCACATAGGTCCGCCGGTGGCCCCGGATGTCGGCCTCGTCCCGGACGCCGCCCAGGCTCAGCCGGGCAAGCTTCCGGTTCAGGGCGGAGGCCACGGAGATGGCGATGGAGGTCTTGCCCACGCCGGGAGGGCCCACCAGGCAGATGATCTGTCCCTTGGCGTCGGGGTTCATCTGCCGCACGGCGATGAACTCCAGGATGCGCTCCTTCACCTTCTCCAGGCCGAAGTGATCCCGGTCCAGGATCTTTCGGGCGGCGGACACGCTGGCCCGCTCCCGGGTCTCCACGCCCCAGGGCATCTCCAGGCACACGTCCAGATAATTGCGGATGACGGAGGCCTCCGCACTGGCGAAGGGCTGCTTGGCCAGCCGGTCCACCTCCTTGAGGAGCTTCTCCCGGACCTCCTCCGCCAGGTCCAGCTCCTCGATCCTCTGGCGGTACTCGTTCAGCTCGCTGTCGTCATCCTCCCCCAGCTCCCGCTGGAGCAGGCGGATCTGCTCCCGGATGATGTTGTCCCGCTGGACCTCACCCATCTGCTGGCGGATCTTGCCCTCCAGCTCCTGCTCCACGGAGAGGACCTCCGCCTCCCGGGCCAGCAGCTCATTGACCTTCCGCAGCCGGGGCACAGGGCGGATCTCCTCCAGGATCATCTGCTTGTCCTGGTGGCGCAGGGCGATGTTCTGTGCGATGAAGTCCGCCAGGTGGCCGGGGTCCCGGTCATCCATCACCGCCGCCGCCAGCTCCTCGCTGATCCGGGGGGCATGGGAGGCGTACTCGCCGAAATTTACATAGGTCTGCCGCAGCAGGGCCTCCAGCTGGGAGTCGGAGATCCGGGCATGGAGCTCACCCATGGGCTCCACATTGGCCTGGAGGTAGGGCTCCGTCTGCCACAGGCGGCGCATCCGGGCCCGGCTCTTGCCCTCGGTCATCACCCGGACGGCGGTCTCGCTGATCCGGAGGATCTGGCGGATCACCGAGATGGTCCCCACCTGGTAGAGATCCCGTTCCCCCGGCAGTGCAACCCCCACCTCCCGCTGGGCCACCAGAAAGACCTGCTGGTCGGACTCCATGGCCCGCTCCAGGGCCCGGATGGAGATCTCACGCTCCACATCGAAGGTCAGAATGCAGCCGGGAAAAATCGTCAGGCCCCGGAGGGCAAGGACCGGCAGATTCATCGTTGTCATTTCCATTTGTTCCATAGTTGGGTCTCCTTACCATTGGCAAAAAGGGAGGCAGAAATAACTCTCTGCCCCCCTCTTCCTCTTGTTGGCCGCGGCTTCAGCTGGCGGTGCCCGGCGCCTTGCGCCACTTGGCAGGTTCCGCCTCCCGCTGCTCGCTGCCGCGGACGATATCCGGTCCCCTCTCCCCCCGCACGCACTCCGGGGTGACCACCACCTTCTCCACAGTGGGGTCGGAGGGAATTTCAAACATGATCTCCGTCAGGATGCCCTCCATGACGGCCCGCAGGCCCCGAGCGCCGATGTTGCGCTCGATGGCCTTGTCGGCCACGGCCTCCAGGGCCCCCTCGGTGAACTCCAGCTCCACGTGGTCGTAATCCAGCAGTTTCTTATACTGCTTGACCAGTGCGTTCTTCGGCTCCGTCAGGATGCGGACCAGGTCCTCCCGCTTCAGGGAGTCCAGCGGCGCGATGACGGGCAGGCGGCCCACCAGCTCGGGGATGATGCCGAACTTCAGCAGGTCGTGGGGCTGAACCTCCTTGAGGATGGCCCCCACGTCCCGGTCCTTCTTGCTCTGGAGCTGGGAGTCGAAGCCGATGCCCCGCTTGTCGGTGCGCCGCTCGATGATCTTCTCCAGGCCGTCGAAAGCGCCGCCGCAGATGAAGAGGATGTTCCGGGTGTTGATCTGGATGAACTCCTGGTGGGGATGCTTTCGGCCGCCCTGAGGGGGAACGTTGGCCACGGTGCCCTCCAGGATCTTCAACAGGGCCTGCTGCACACCCTCGCCGGAGACGTCCCGGGTAATGGAGGTGTTCTCGCTCTTCCGGGCGATCTTGTCGATCTCGTCCACATAGATGATGCCGTGCTCCGCCAGCTCCACATCGTAGTCCGCGGCCTGGAGCAGACGCAGCAGAATGTTCTCCACGTCGTCGCCCACATATCCGGCCTCGGTGAGGGTGGTGGCGTCGGCAATGGCGAAGGGGACCTGCAGAATCCGGGCCAGGGTCTGGGCAAAGAGGGTCTTGCCGCTGCCGGTGGGCCCGATCATCAGAATGTTGCTCTTTTGCAGCTCCACATCCTCGCCGCCGCCGTAGTAGACGCGTTTGTAGTGATTGTAGACGGACACGCTCAGCGCCACCTTGGCAGACTCCTGCCCGATGACATACTGGTCCAGAACCTCCTTGATCTCCCGGGGGGTGGGGAGACGGTCCGGCGCCGGCATCACATCGCCGCTGCTGCCGCCCAGCTCCTCCTCCAGCACGCTCATGCACAGCTGCACGCACTGGTCACAGATCCGGGCGCCGGGGGCCTGGATCATCCGCCGCACCTCCTCCTCCCGCTTGCCGCAGAAGGAACAGCGCAGGGATTTTTTTGTCTCGTCGCTCATGGGCAAATTTTCCCTTCTCGCTTATCTGGAATAGATGACCTTGTCGATCAGGCCGTACTCCTTGGCCTCCTCGGCGGTCATGAAGTTGTCCCGCTCACAGTCGGCGGTGACGGTCTCTACACTTTTACCGGTGTTGTCCGCCAGGATGTGGTTCAGCCGCCGCTTGATGACCTCCAGCCGCTTGAGGTGGATGGCCATGTCGGTGATCTGCCCCTGGGTACCGGCAGAGGGCTGGTGGATCATGATCTCCGCGTTGGGCAGGGCCAAACGCTTGCCCTTGGCCCCGGAGGAGAGCAGGAACGCCCCCATGCTGGCGGCCATGCCCACACAGATGGTGGACACGTCGCACTTGACGTACTGCATGGTGTCATAGATGGCCATGCCCGCGGTGACGGAGCCGCCGGGGCTGTTGATATACATCTGGATGTCCTTGTCGGGGTCCTGAGCCTCCAGGTACAGGAGCTGGGCCACCACCAGGCTGGCGGTGGTGTCGTTGATCTCTTCCCCCAGAAAGATGATGCGGTCATTGAGCAGCCTGGAGAAAATGTCATAGGACCGCTCGCCCCGGTTGGTCTGCTCCACTACGTACGGAACTAAGCTCATAATTCATACCTCCTGATCGGATCTGTCTCCTCCTGCGCCGGTCATCCGGCGCGGACAGCACACCGCCACACTAGGATACCCACTTCCCGGCAGCTTTAGTACCGGGATATGGCAGAACACATATGACTTTACTCAGCGGCCTCGGGGGCGCTCTCGGAGGCCTCGGCGGGCTCCTCGGCGGTCTTCTTCTTCCGGGTCCGCTTGGCCTTGGGCTTCTCCTCAGCCGGGGCCTCCTCAGCGGGAGCCTGGGCGGGCTCCTCCGCCTGGATCACCGGCTCCACCGCCACGGCGCTGTCCACCACCACGCGGATGGCCTTGTCCCGGAGCACCTGCTCGCGGATCACCTCGGCGTCCATGTACTTCTTGATCTCCTCGGCCTCCATGCCGTACTGCTTGGCCATCTTCTCGTACTCGGCGTCCACATCCTCGTCGGTGGCTTCCAGGCCCTCGGCCTTGATGATGGCGCCCACGGCCAGGTCCATCTTCACCTGGCGGGCGGCGGGCTCCTTGGCCTGCTCCAGCAGGCTGTCCACGTCCATGTTGGTCATCTCCAGGTACTTGTCAAAGGGCAGGCCCTGGGACTGGATCTGCATGCGGAAGTTGTCCACAAAGCGCTGGGCCTGGGCCTCCACCATGGCGTCGGGGATCTCGCCGGTGAGACCGTCGGCCACCTTGCCCATGAGGATGTCCTCAAAGGCCCGGCCGGCCGCTTCCTCCCGCTCGGCGGTGATCTTGCCGCGGACGTCGGCCTTCAGCTCGTCCAGAGTGTCAAACTCGCTGACGTCCTTGGCGAACTCATCGTCAATGGCGGGGACCTCCTTGACCTTCACGGCGTTGACCTTCACGTGGAACACCACGGCCTTGCCGGCCAGGTCCGCGTGGTAGTCCTCGGGGAAGGTGATGTTGATGTCCCGCTCCTCCTCGGCCTTCATGCCGATGAGCTGGTCCTCAAAGCCGGGGACGAAGCTGCCGGAGCCGATCTCCAGGTCGTGGTCCTCGCCCTTGCCGCCGTCAAAGGGCTCGCCGTCCAGGAAGCCCTCGAAGTTGATGTTGGCGATGTCGCCCTTCTCCACCGCCCGGTCCACGCTGACCATGCGGCTGTTGCGCTCAGCCATCTCCTTGAGCCGGGCGTCCACGTCCTCGTCGGTGACCTTGGCCTCGGCCCTGGGGGCCTCCAGGCCCTTGTACTGGCCCAGGGTCATCTCCGGGAACACAGCTACGGTAGCCTTGAAGGAGAAGCCCTCCTTGCCCACGTCCAGAAGCTCCACCTGGGGATAGCCCACCACCTGCAGGTCCTGCTCCTTCACGGCCTCCTCGTAGGCGTCGGGCAGGGCGATGTTCACCGCCTCCTCATAGAACACCTGGGCGCCGAACATGGCCTCGATCATCTTCCGGGGGGCCTTGCCGGGGCGGAAGCCGGGGACGCGGATCTGGCCGCGCTGCTTTTTATAGGCCTTCTCAACAGCGGCCTCAAAATCGGCTGCGCCCACCTCCACGGTCAGCGCGACCATGCTTTTCTCTAATTTCTCGCAGTTTTTCACACTCATTTTCGTTTCCTCCGTATACTGTCGGCCTTATACAGCCAGCCAGCATTGTATTGTAACACAACAATATAAAAAATTCCAGTAATTTTTCAACTATTCCAGGATTTTTTTCGGAACAAACCGCAGATAATCGGCGGATACCAGGTGGTATCCCACCGTTCCCACCGTCCCCTCGATGGCCCGGCGGTGGGTGGGGCCGTGGAGGTGGCCGTAGAAGCAGTCCTTCACGCCGTACGCCTCCAGCTTGGCGATGATCTCCGGGCAGCGGTACCCGGTGTAGAGAGGTGGGTAGTGGAGGAAGGCCAGGATGGGCCGGTCCCCCGCCGCCTTCAGCGACGCCTCCAGCCGGATCACCTCACGGTTGAAGACCTTCTCGTTGTGGCCCGACTGCTCCTCCTCGTAGAACCACCCCCGGGTGCCGCAGACGGCCCAGTCCCCATAGAAGTGGCAGTTGTTGTGGAGAATGTCGATGGTGGTCAGGCCGTTGTCCTGAAAAAAGCGCCGCATCTTGGAGGCGGTGGTCCACCAGTAGTCGTGGTTGCCCTTCACCAGCAGCTTCTTCCCCGGCAGACGGTCAATGAAGCGGAAGTCCTCCAGACTCTGGGACAAGTCGATGCCCCAGGAGGTGTCGCCGCACAGCACAGTGACGTCCTCCTCCCCCAGGGAGGAAAACGCCTCCTCCAGCCGCTGAACATGGTTGGCCCAGCCGGGGCCGAATACGTCCATGGGCTTGTTGGTCCCCAGGGACAGGTGCAGGTCTCCAATGGCATAGAGGGCCATGGCATCCTCCTTTCTTTTTCTCCGAATCACTGCCATTCTGTTCGATGGCTTGTGGGGCCCGCGGCCCCACACCCCGGGGTTCACTTTTGGCCGCCCAAAAGTGAACCGAAAAACCGCCAAAACCAAGGTTTTGGATTCCTTTGTCTAATCGGTCTCTATCAGGATTGAAACTGCTTTGCCATTGAATATCATTCCTTTTCTAATCTACAGCTTGGCGGTTAACGAAACTTCGGCTGCCGCCCTGTTAAAAGGGAAGATGTTTCTATTGGCGCGTGTCGAAACAGTTTGCGTGAGACGTACAAAAACATTTACGCATGATAAAACATTCCGAAACTGACTCCCGCGAGGGGTGGAGGCCAAAGGGCCAGTCTGTTGGTCAGAGGCAGATGTGGAGCGGCGCGGCGGCAGGCACCAGCGAGGGGGGCCAGGCAGTCGCGGCGATACAAATTCAATATAAAGGGGTACATAGGGGGCATACTTGCCCCCTATGCGTGTTTTTGGTTACTTTTTGCACGAGCAAAAAGTGACCCGGGTCTGGGCCGGGGAGGCCCAGGAGCCACCGAATAGAATGGCACCTATTCGGGAGAAAAATGTTTCTCCCCCACCCGCCCGGCGATACGCGAATCTCAGCGCATCGGTGCCATTCGCTGGCACAGGCGAAGCGAAACGGGGTGTGGGGCCGAAGGCCCCATGGTCAAAATCACTTCAGAAAATCAAGAACCACCTGTTCCATCTCCTCCCGGTCGGCGACGCCGTCAAACCGGGGGGCCTTCCCCTTCAAAGCCGCCAGGCGGCTGGGGGCGGGCACGCCGGAGACCTCCTGAAGCTGGGCGATGCGGTCCACGCTGTCGCTGACGGGCTCCTCCCCGATGGCGGCGAGGACGCTGTCGCAGAACTTGTAGGGGCTGGCGGTGGAGGCAAAGACAGCGGGTCTCTCGTCCCCGGTCTCCCGGCGGTAGTCCGCCAGAACCTTGGCCGCCACAGCGGTGTGGGTGTCCACCAGGTAGCCGTCCTGCCAGAGGGCGGCGATGGTGGCGGAGGTGTCCTCCTCCCCGCAGCAGCCGCCGTAGAAGAGGCCCTGGAGCTTTGCCAGCAGCTCCCCGCCGACCTCATACCGGCCGGTCTTTTGCAGCTGCTCCATGTAGGAGCGGACCAGGGCGTCGTCTCCGCCGCTGAGGTCGAAGAGCAGCCGCTCCAGGTTGCTGGAGATCAGGATATCCATGGAGGGGGACATGGTGGTGTGGAAGGGGCGGTTGCGGTCGTAGACGCCGGTGCGAATGAACTCCGTGAGGACGTCGTTTCGGTTGCTGGCGCAGATGAGCTTTCCCACAGGCAGGCCCATCTTCCTGGCGTAGTAGCAGGCCAGGATGTTGCCGAAGTTTCCGGTGGGTACGCAGTAGTTCACCGGCTCCCCCAGCCGGACCTCCCCCTCCCGCAGCAAGTCGCAGTAGGCGGAGATGTAGTAGACAATCTGGGGCAGGATGCGGCCCCAGTTGATGGAGTTGGCGGAGGAGAGGAAGAACCCCCGGCCCGCCAGCTCCTCCCGGATGGCGGGGTCGGAGAAGACGCGCTTGACGCCGTTCTGGGCGTCGTCAAAGTTCCCACGGACGGCGCAGACCCCCACGTTGGCCCCCTCCTGGGTGACCATCTGCAGCTTCTGGATCTGGCTGACGCCGTTCTCCGGGTAAAACACCAGGATCTTGGTCTGGGGCACGTCGGCGAAGCCCTCCATGGCAGCCTTGCCGGTGTCCCCGGAGGTGGCCACCAGGATGCAGGCGGTCTTGTCCTCCCCTGTCTTCTTCAGGCTGGCGGAGAGGAGCTGGGGCAGCATCTGCAGGGCCATGTCCTTGAAGGCGCTGGTGGGGCCGTGCCACAGCTCCAGGCACCAGGTCTTCCCTCCCACCCGGCGCAGGGGCGCCACCGCCGGGTCGTCAAACTTCTCCGGGCCATAGGCCCGCAGGGCGAAGTCACTGACCTCCTCTGGGGTAAAGTCGTCCAGAAACAATCCCATGACATAGGCGCACCGCTGCTGGTAGCTCATCTCGCACATGACCTCCAGCTCCAGGGGGCTGATGGAGGGGAACCGGGCGGGGGTGAACAGACCGCCGTCCCGGCTCAGGCCCATCTTGATGGCCTCGGCGGCGCTGAGGGCCAGGGTCTTGTCTCGTGTGCTCAAATAGTCCATATCCGTTACCTCCAGAACGCCGTCAAAAGGCGCTGATGATGTAGTTGATCCGGGGCCGGTCCCAGCCCCCGTCGGGGTAGACCTCCGCCACGTCGAAGCGGCAGGCCGCCTCCCCCAGCCCCTCCCGGGCCAGGTACGCCGACGCCGCGGCCCGGAGCCGGCGGCGCTTGGCCTCCGTCACGAACTCCCGGGCCTGGGCAAAGCGGCTGCTGGAGCGGGTCTTCACCTCCACGAAACAGATCGTCCCCTCCCGGTCCCGGGCGATGAGGTCGATCTCTCCGTACCGGCAGCGGAACTGCCGCTCCAGCAGGCGGCACCCCCGGGCCTGGAGCCAGTCCGCCACGGCGGCCTCCCCCCGGTCGCCCCGCTCCTTCCGCTCATCCACGGCGCTTTGCCTCCCACTTGGCCAGGAAGCTGCGGCGGTGGATGGGGCTGGGGCCGTATGTATCCAGCATCTGGTAGTGGAGCTTGGTGCCGTAGCCCTTGTGCTTCTCAAAGCGGTACTGGGGGTACTGCGCCGCCATCTCCTCCATGTACCGGTCCCGGCTGACCTTGGCCAGGACGGAGGCCGCGGCAACGCTGACGCTGCGGCTGTCCCCCTTCACTACGGTCTCGTGGGGGATGGTGATGGCCACCTGGCTGCCGTGGTCCCGGTTCCCGTCGACGAGGGCGTAGTCCGCCGCCGGGTCGAGCTGGCCAATGGCCCGCTCCATGGCCAGCATCCGGGCGTTCAGAATGTCGATCTCGTCGATCTCCTCCGGGCCCACCGCCGCCACCGCCCAGGCCAAAGCTTTCGCAATGATCTCGTCGTACAGAGTCTCCCGCCGCTTGACGGTGAGCTTCTTGGAGTCGTCCAGGCCGGGGAACGACGTGTCCCGGGGCAACACCACCGCGGCGGCGTACACCGGCCCCGCCAGGGGTCCGGCACCCGCCTCGTCGCAGCCGCAGATCCATTGATGGCCCGCCAGGCGGGCCTTGTCCTCTATTTCCCAAGTGGGCATACTTTACCTCTTTGTTCGGTTCTTCGGCCCTGCCGGGCCGAGGGAGGATTCTTCTTT
>DVGP01000073.1 GCA_018712665.1 Candidatus Pelethomonas intestinigallinarum
CAGCTTGTCCTCAAAGCCGTGGACCGGGGCCTCCTGGGCGTCACAGAGCTCCCGCCAGAAGGACCGGTACTCCTCCTCCGACAGGGCACAGTTGATGTAATCGGCGCTGCCCTTGTCGTACCGGGAGGCAAACCACGCCCTGGACATGTCCACGCTCTCGTAGGTCACCAGGGGGGCGGCGGCGTCAAAGAAGTTGAGGGCGGAGCCCTCACCAAAGCGGTCCTGCAGGTGCCGGGCCAGCTCGTCGCTGGTCAGAGGCCCAGTGGCCACGATCACCGGCCCCTCCTCCGGCAGAGAGGTGACCTCCTTCTCCACAACGGTGATGTTTGGATGGGAGCGGACCGCCCTTGTCACATAGGCGGAGAAGCCCTTCCGATCCACCGCCAGGGCCCCGCCGGCCTCCACCCGCGTGGCGTCAGCGGCCCGGAGGATCACGCTGTCCAGCCGCCGCAGCTCTTCCTTCAAAAGGCCCACGGCGTTCTCCAGCCCGGCCCCCCGGAGGGAGTTGGAGCAGACCAGCTCCGCGAAATCTTCACTTGTGTGGGCGGGGGTCATCTTCTTCGGCTTCATCTCCACCAGGGTGACGGCCAACCCCCGCCGGGCCAGCTGCCAGGCCGCCTCGCAGCCCGCCAGACCGGCGCCGATCACAGTTACATTCATTGCTTTTCCTCTCTTCTCCCGAATGACTGCCATTCTATTAGTTTGTGGGGGCTACCCGCCCCCACGCCCCAGGGAAGGGGAGTTTCGCCCCCCGGGGCGAGTGACTTTTTCGACGCCGAAAAAGTCACCAAAAAGGCGCCGGGGACACCCCGGCCCCCGATTTTTTGCCCAATCGGTCTCTATCAGTGGGGGAAACTTCTCTGCCACTGAATTAGATTCTTTTTCTAATCTACAGCTTGGCGATCAACGATGCTTCGGCCTCCGGCCCTGTTAAAGAGTTCGATGTTTCTTTTTGTGCTTATCGAAACATTCTTCTTGGAACAACCCCTCGGGAGTATTCAGCATCAAACGAAATATTCATAGGATTTGCAGGGGGGATTCCAAAGGGGGCAATGCCCCCTTTGTGTCGTCGCGGGGGTGGGGTTCATAGGGGAGGGACCCCATCGAAAGGGTCCCTTCCCTATGCGCCCTTTTGCCTACTTTTCCGGCGAGGGAAAAGTAGGCCGGGGTCTGGGGGCGGAGCCCCCATCAGGTACGGTGCCATGCGCTGGCACAGGCGAAGCAAAAACAGGGCTTGGAGCCGGAGGCCCCGAACGTCCCTCGCTCATTGGGCAGCGGCCTTCTTCGCCGTGGAAGAAGCTTTCTTCCCGGTGGAAGCCGCCTTTTTGGTGGCAGAAGCACTCTTCTTCGTGGAAGAGGCGCTCTTCTTGGTAGAGGCAGCCGTCTTCTTCGTCTCGGCGGAAGACGCGGTCCCCTCTCCCTCAGCGGAGGAAGCGGCAGTCTTCTTCCGATAGCCTCCCCGCTTGTCCTCGGGCGTGAAGTTGGAACAGCTCTCGTTGATGCAGAAGGGCTTCTTGAACCCCTTGCCGGACTTCTTGAACATGGTCTGGCCGCACACCGGGCAGTCGTCCGCCACGGGCACGTCCCAGGTCATGAAGTCGCAGCGCTTGCTCTCGTCCTTCTCGCTGTTGTGCTCGCAGCCGTAGTAGGCGTAGCCGTTGCGGCTGGTTTTCTTCAGAATGCGGCCCCCGCACTTGGGGCAGCGGCCGGGCATGGCGATGACCAGAGGCTTGGTAAAGGTGCACTCTGGGTAGCCGGGGCAGGCCAGGAACCGGCCGAAGCGGCCGCTCTTGATGACCATCTGCCGGCCGCAGACGTCGCACACCTCGTCGGAGACCTCGTCGGGGACCTTCAGCCGGACCCCCTCCAGGTCGTGCTCCGCCTGGTCCAGATGCTCCTTGAAGGGGCCGTAGAACTCCCGGAGCACCTCGTGCCACTCCTTCTTCCCCTCCTCCACGTCGTCCAGTTCCTTCTCCATGTCGGCGGTGAAGTGGGTGTCCACGATGTCGGAGAACTTATCCTCCATCAGGCCATTGACCACCTCACCCAGGGGGGTGGGACGGAGGTACTTCCCCTCCTTGACCACATACTCCCGGTCCAGGATGGTGCTGACGGTGGGGGCGTAGGTGGAGGGACGGCCGATGCCGTTCTCCTCCATGGCCCGGATCAGGCTGGCGTCGGTATAGCGCGGGGGCGGCTGGGTGAAGTGCTGCTCCCGGTCAAAGCCCCGGCACTGCAGGCTCTGGCCCTGGGTGAGCTCCGGGAGCTTGGCCTCCTTCTCCTCCTTCTCCTCGTCCTTGCCCTCCTCGTAGACGGCGGTGTAGCCGGAGAACTTCAGGCTGCTGCTGGAGGCACGGAAGCTGTGGCCCGCCGCCTCCACCTCCACGGAGACGCTGTCGTAGACGGCGTTGGCCATCTGGCAGGCCAGGAACCGGCTCCAGATCAGCCGGTAGAGTCGGTACTGCTCCGAGGTCAGGTCCCCCTTGACCCGCTCAGGGGTCAAGGTCACATCGCTGGGCCGGATGGCCTCGTGGGCGTCCTGGGCCCCGGCCTTGGTCTTGAACACCCGGGGGGCGCCGGGGTAATATCGCTCCCCATAGCGGCCGAGGATAAAGTCCCGGGCCGCCGCCTGGGCCTCGTCGCTCAGGCGCAGGGAGTCGGTACGCATGTAGGTGATGAGGCCCACGGTGCCCTCCCCGGAGATGTCCACGCCCTCGTAGAGCTGCTGGGCGATGGCCATGGTCCGCCGGGGGGTCATGTTCAGCTTCCGGCTGGCCTCCTGCTGAAGGGTGGAGGTAGTGAAGGGGGGCGAGGGGGAGCGCTGCTTGTCCTGACGCTTCACGCTCTTGACGGAGAAGGGGGCGTGCTCCACGGCGGAGACCACCTGGTCCACCTCCTCCTGGGAGTTCAGCTCCCGCTTCTTTCCGTTCTCCCCGTGGTACCGGGCGGTAAAGGGGTTCTCCCCCTGGTTCCCGGTGGCGAGCTTCACATCCAGGGACCAGTACTCCTGGGGCTTGAACTCCGTAATCTCCTTCTCCCGGTCGCAGACCATCCGGGTGGCCACGGACTGGACCCGGCCGGCGGAGAGGCCCCGGCGGATCTTCTTCCACAGCAGGGGGCTGAGCTGATAGCCCACGATCCGGTCCAGAATGCGCCTGGCCTGCTGGGCGTCCACCAGGTCCTGGTCGATCTCCCGGGGGGCGGCGATGGACTCGTTCACCACCCGCTTGGTGATCTCGTTGAAGGTCACCCGCCGGGCCTTATCGTCACTTAAGCGCAGAAGCTCCTTCAGGTGCCAGCTGATGGCCTCCCCCTCCCGGTCCGGGTCGGTGGCCAGGTACACATACTGGCTGTCCTTGGCGGATTTCTTCAGATCGCTGATGATGTCCTCTTTTCCCTTGATGGGGCGGTAGTTTGGTGTAAAATCGTGCTCCAGGTCAACGCCCAAGGTGCTCTTGGGCAGGTCCCGCAGGTGGCCCATGCAGGCCTTCACCTGATACCCGGGTCCCAGATACTTGCCGATGGTCTTGGCTTTGGCGGGAGACTCCACGATCACGAGACTCGTTTTTGCCATGCTTTTCCTCCTGGCGGCGCACGTTCCGCGCCGCATATTTGTCCGCCCGTGAGGCGGCGATTGATTTACTGAAAATTATTCTGCGGCCCGCTCCCCCGGCTGTCCGAGGGGGCAGACGTATTTACGGGGCGGCGTCCCGGCGGGACGCCGCGCCCTCATATCCTCTATATGCTGACGCGCTCCTCTTATGCCAGGGTCACGGCCAGGGTGAACCGCTTCCCCTCGCTCTGGATGACGATCCGGTCCAGCTCCAGCATGGTCAGGGCGGACAGCACCCGGCGGGTAGGGATCTGCGTCTCCTCGATGAGGTCGTCCACCTGGACCGTGCGGCCCTGGAGTGCGCGGACGATGCGGATCTGGTCGTCTGTAAGGCTGTGATCCCCACTGCTGAGGTCCAGCACCGGCAGGTCGGGGGCCTTCTCCTCCGCCTTCTCTGCCGGAGCGGCTGCCGGAGCCGTCCCCTCGGGCGGGCCGAACTTCGCCGGCTCCTCCTTGCGGATGCCCCGGATCTTGTGGGGGTAGCGGCCGGCATAGTGGCTGAGGATGTCCCAGGCGTCGGTGACCACACCGGCCCCGTCCCGGAGGAGCTTGTTGCTGCCGGCGCAGTGCCAGTCGTCCATCTGGCCGGGCATGGCAAACACGTCCCGGCCCTGGTCCAGAGCCCGGCTGGCGGTGATCAGGGTGCCGGATCGCTCCGGGGCCTCCATAACCACCACCCCCAGGCTCAGGCCGCTGATGATCCGGTTGCGGACCGGGAAGTGGGCCCCCTCGTGCTTCGTCCCCGGCGGGTACTCAGAGAGGATGGCGCCCCGGACGGCGATGTCCTCGTAGAGCCCCCGGTTCCGGGCGGGGTAGATGATGTCGTGTCCCCCGCCGATGACGGCCACCGTCAGCCCGCCGGCCCGGAGAGCGCCCCGGTGGGCGGCGGCGTCTCCCCCGGCGGCCAGGCCGGAGACCACCACGGCCCCCAGCCCCGCCAGCTGGAAGGCCAGCTTCTCCCCCATCTCCTGGGCGTAGGGCGACGCCTTCCGGGTGCCCACCATGGCGATGGCTACCTCATCGTCCATGAGGGGCAGCCGTCCCTGGACGTACAGCACCAGCGGCGGATCGTAGATGTTCCGCAGGCGGTCGGGATACTCCGTATCCCGGAGGGTGAGGATCCGCAGTCCCAAACGGTCGCAGTCCCCCAGGATGCGGTCCGCCTCCTCCAGGGACTTCTCCTCCAGCCGGGCGGCGGCGGCCCGGGTCATGCCCTCCACCAGGAAGTATTCCCCGCTGTCGGAGCAGTAGACCTCCTCCGGGCCCCCGAAGTGTTCCAGAAGCCGGTTCTTCATCACGCCGCCCACGCCCGGGAGGCTGGCCAGCCACAGCCAGTACTTCAAAGACGCCATCCGATTCCCCCGCCTTTCCTTCTATCGCATTCATGTCTCATTTGTCAATTGCTCAGCTCTCCCGGTATCCTTCCCAGAGGAGAATGGCCGCGGCCACCGCGGCGTTCAGGGACTCGCACCGGGAGCTCATAGGGATCTTCACCGTGCCGCCGCAGGCGGCCAGAGCCTCCCCGCTCAGCCCCCGGCCCTCGCTGCCGATTAGGATCACCCCGCGGCTGAGGTCCGCCGCCCGGGCGTCCGCCGTGTCCTCCCGCAGGGCTGCGCCCCACAGGGGCAGATCGGCCTCCCGGAGCCGGGGCAGCAGCTCCCCCAGGGCGCAGGTCCATACCGGGCGGCGGAACACCGCCCCCATGGAGGCCCGGACCGTCTTGGGGCCGTAGGGGTCCGCGCAGCCGGGGAGGAGGATCAGGCCGTCGGCCTCGAAGGCGTCGGCGGAGCGGAGGATGGTTCCCACATTCCCCGGGTCCTGGACCCCCTCCAGCGCCAGATAGCGCCTGCCTGAAAGGACCTCGGGCAGGGACGTGTCCGGCCGCCGGGCCAGAAAAAGGGCCCCCTGTGGGGTCTCCATGGGGCTGACGGAGGCCATGACGTCCCGCGGGATCTCCACCAATCTGACCCCAGCCGGAAGCGGCGGCAGAGATATTCCCGGGGTAAAGACCACGCAGGTGAGGTCCGCGCCCCACCGCACCGCCTCCTCCAGCAGCTTGACCCCGTCCCCCAGGTACTCCCCGGCCTTTTCCCGGTAGGACCGGGAAGCGGACAGCTTGCGGATATGGGTCATCAAAGGGTTCGTCCGGCTGGTGATGCGCTCCGCCATGACCCCGCCTCCTCTCCCCGCCGGTCCCCGGCGGACATCTATAGACACAGGCCCCGCTGTCAGGGACGGCGGCGGGGCCGTTCGCCGTGCTTTCACGCTGAAAGCAAAGTCCAAACTTAATTTACTATAGCACAGGCTTTTCCAAGATGCAAGCCACCAATCCGCTTGGGACCGGCGCTGGCCAGCCGGCAGTGGTCACTCCCGCTCACTGAGCAGGCTCATGAGCTTCGTCCGCCCCACGGCCAGCACCGCCAGGGCGCAGCCGATGAGGTAGCACACCAAAAAGCCCGCCGCGGCCAGCCATCCGGCCCAGCCCGCCCCCGTGGCGGTGAGGACCAGTCCGCCCAGGACGCAGCCCAGCAGGGCCAGGGCCCCCTGCTCCAGGAAGAAGGAGCAGAACACCCGCCTCCGGGAGGCGCCCAGCCCCCGCATGATGGCGAACTCCATCCGGCGGCCGTTGACCATCAGCCAGGAGATGACAAAGCCCAGCAGCCCCACCGCCGCGCACAGCACGGGGAGCAGGATCTGGCTGAAGGTGACATACCGGCCCAGTCCGCCCACCGTCTCCACAAAGCTCTGGTCCTGGAGGACCACGGTGGTACGGTTCCGGGCCAGGCTGCCCACCTGGCTGAAGCCTTGTCCCTCCAGATAGTCCCGGAGGTCATCCAGCTGCCGGGGGCTGGCCAGGGTGAAGCGGCAGGTGGAGAAGTTGGTGCTGATATAGAAGTAAGCGTCCCTGCCCGCCTTGTCGGAAAAGCTGGAGCTGGAGGTGATCCTCTCCCCATCCGCCACGGGTGCCTCTTCCCCTGTGATCCAGGACGGGTCGCACCAGAAGGACAGGGGAACATAGATCTCTTTTTGACTGCCGCCTCCATCGTATGCGCCCACGACCATCAGATCGATGACAAGAGTATAGGTATTTTCCCGAATAGGGACCTGGACCTGTATGGACATCGTATCCCCCAGCTCCAGGCCGCGCTGGTCAAGAAAGTTCCGGTTCACCAGGCAGGGGTAGGTCAGCCACTCTGATGCGCCTGAGTAGGAGACCGGATACCCCTGCCAATAGGACATGCAGTCAAGGATCGAGTAATAGTCTGAGCCTCTCAAAAAACTCTCGTCCCAGCCCTCCAGCCACTCCACCTGGGGCGGATCGCCGTAGTAGAAGGCAGGGGCGGCGGACAGTCCATTGAGGGCCACCAGCTCCGGCTGCTGCCGGATCCAGGCGCTGCGGGTCTCCTCGGCAAAGCCGCCGGCGCCGAAGGCCGGCATCTCCCCGTCGAACCAGTAATGCCACCCCAGGCTCACCGACAATTCGGAGAGCATGCCGGAGTTCCACAACAGCCGGGCATTGGGGGCGGAGACCGTCAGGTCGGTGGACTGCCGGCCGTTGGCGCTGGTGACCTGGCCGGTGAGCTGGGCGGTGTCGTACAGTCGGTCGATCTGGCCGCTCCAGCTGGTGGCGCTGGCCGACAGCAGCCCCAGCAGCAGGGCCAGCACCAGGGCCGACGCGGGCACCACGGTGGAGCGCCACCCGCCCCGCCGGGCGGAGAGCAGGGCGAACCGGGGCGCGCCGCCCCCGGCGGTGGAGGTGCCCCCTTTGGGCACCCGGACGGAGGTCCTGCCCCGCTTGGGGGCGGTCTGTTTCCTGGCCTGGCCCAGGAAGAACAGGCACAGCGACAGGGCCAGCGCGAACACCGCCAGCCCCGCCGCCACGGCGGGCCACCGGGGAAGCTGCCCCAGAGCCGGAGCCTCTTTTGCCACGCCGATGGCCGCCTCGCTGTACCGCTGGTCCACAGCGTACAGATCCCGGGCGGAGGACAGGGCCGCCTGGAGGATGCCCCTCAGGGACAGCCCCCCGATCACCGCCCCGGCCAGGGCAGCCGCCCCGGACACCAACGCCGCGCCGGACAGCAGCCACAGCCGGATCTTGCCCGCCGGGGTGCCCAGGGACACCAGGACGGACACCGTCTCCCGCTGACGGCCCACGAACAGGTAGCCAAACAGGAACAGCACCACCAGCACACCGGCGGCGCAGGCGGCGGTCACCGCCATGGCGGTGGACTCCATGGCCTGGAGAGGCTGGGCGGCGGTGGAATAGCCCTGGTCGTACAGGGTGACCCGCACCCCGTCGGGGACCATGGCCTGGATGGCGTCGGCGGCCTGGCGGCCCCTTGCGTTGTCCAGCACCGCCCGGCCCAGCTGGTAGCCGAACAGGGGCTGGCCGAAGCCCCCCTCGGCGGAGGACACCCAGAGACAGCCGGGATAGTCCTCCAGGGCGTTGGTGATGCCCACCACCTCCAGGGTGCGGGTATCCTCCCCGACGGTCAGGTCAAAGCGGCCGTCTTCGGCGGAGGACAGCACGCTCAGCTCCACCGTGTCCTCCAGCTCCAGGCCCAGCTGGGCGGCGGTGAGCCCGTCGACGACGCACACACCCACCTCCCCCGCCTGGGGGAAGCGGCCCTGCTCCAGGAACAGAGCCCCCTGCTGGAAACACTCCAGGGCGGCGATGTCGTCGCTGGCCTCCAGCCGGACATAGTTGTTGACCAGCTGGTAGTAGTCGGCGTAGTCCGCGAAGAGGCTGTCCGTCAGGGCGGGATCGTCCGCCCCGGACAGCTCCAGGTAGGGCGGCGTATCGCACCCCTCGTAGAAGTCTGTGACGGCAAAGGTGGCGTTGGAAGAGGCGCCCTGCACAAAGGTGCCGTGGAGCAGGTAGCGCCTGCCGCGCTCCGGGACGAATCCGGTGTCTCCCGCCTCGAAGATCGCCAGGATGTTGTCCCGGCCGTCCTGGGAGTACAGCGCCTGGGTGATGGAGCCGCTGTAGACAACGTCATAGATCAGGTACTGGCCGTTCCCCGCGGCATAGCCCATATAACCTTGGGTGTCCCACCCCAGGTCAGGTCCATAGTACTGTCCCTGATAGGGGGGCGTGCTCCTGGAGGTGAAGTCCAGCACATAGCGTACCTCGGGCAGATCCTCCTCCGCCACGAGAGTATAGCGCCGGACACCATCCTCGTCTATCTCGAGAGAGTAATATCCCGCTCGACCGATGCTCCAGTCCACACCGTATTCATAGTACGGTACCTGGGCCTGGAGTTCGCCGTCCGGACCATAGAGGGAGACCAGTTCCCCATCCTGGATCGCCCGGCAGGACAGGTCGGCCTCGGTGACGAAAGACTGGGTGGGTGTCATCGGCGACAGGTTGGTGGCCACCACCACGGCGTAGTCCTCGTAGGGGATGACGCCCAGATCCCGCTGGTAGCCGGACAGAGCGGCCAGGGCCTGGTCGCTCTCCTCCCACAGCTCCACGCCGTCCATGGCGGCGATGGCGGCCCCGTCCAGGGCCTGGGCGGCCTGGCGGGCGTACTCGTCCGCTGCGTCCCGCTCCGGGTAGTCCTCCCCCATGTACTCCACCAGGGCCACGGAGGCATAGCTCTCGTCCATGGCGGCCAACGTCTGGGCGCAGTAGGCCCACATCCCAAGCCCCAGGGCCAGGGCCACTGTAAGCAATAAGATGAGCAGGGTAAACAGGATGGTCCGCCCCCGGGCGCGGAGGGTGGAGCGGACGCCATTTCGTACGATCATGCCCTCACCCCCGTTCGCCCACCGCCACGCCGTCCCGCAGCTCCAGCACCCGGTCCGCCCGCTCGGCCAGCCCCTGGTCGTGGGTGACCAGTACAACGCAATAGCCGGACTCATGGGCCAGCCCTTGAAGGATGGAGAAGATGTTCTCTCCGTTGGCGGTGTCCAGGTTGCCGGTGGGCTCGTCCGCCAGCAGGATCTTGGTGTCCATCCCCAGGGCCCGGGCGATGGCCACCCGCTGCTGCTCGCCGCCGGAGAGCATGGTGGGGTAGCGGTCCAGGGCCTCGGCGGGCAGACCCACCTGTTCCACCAGCTGAGCGGCCCGGCCCTTAGCCTCTTTGGCCTTCATGCCCCGCAGCTCCATGGGGTACATGACGTTTTCCGCCACCGTGAGCAGGGGGAACAGCCGGAAGCTCTGGTAGATCACCGCCACCTTCTCCCGGCGGTACTGCTCCAGCTTCATCTGGGCGGTGGACACCCCCCCGCACAGCACCTCCCCCTCGGTGGGCAGGTCCAGCCCCGCCATCAGGGACAGCAGGGTGGTTTTGCCGCTGCCAGACTTGCCCACGATGGCGTGGACCCGTCCGGTATCAAAGCCGTGGGTGATGCCCTTGAGGGCCTCCACCTTCTGATACTGGGTCTGGTAGGTGTAGCGGACGTCCCGCAGCTGCAGAATATCCATGGCGATTTCTCCTTCTATTCTTGCACATCTCGCAGCTTTTTGTTCATTTTCACAAATAAGCCTCGCAACAATTATATATTGTCAATACTCCGGACACCGAAAAGCGCGCAGCCCCACCTCGCGCGGGGGAAATGCGCGGGGTGGGGCTGATAGTGGTCACGGGGCAGCTACAGCTGGGCCCGGTAGGCGTCGGCGGCGGAGAGCAGCTCCTCCGCCCCGGCCAGCATGGCGGGGGTGGGGTCGGCTCCGCCGGTGAGGCGGGCCAGCTCCAGACGGCGGCCGTCCCGGTCCAGCTCCGTCACGCTGGTGTAGGTCCTGCCGCCCCGCTCCCCCTTCTCCACAGAGAAGTGGCTGTCCGCCATAGCGGCCAGCTGAGGCAGGTGGGTGACGCACAGCACCTGCTTGCGGCGGCTGACCTGGGCCAGCTTCTCCGCCACACGCTGGGCCGCCCGGCCGGAGACCCCTGTGTCCACCTCGTCGAAGACCAGGGTGCCGATGGCCTCGTTCTCCGCCAGCACGTTCTTCAGCGCCAGCATGATCCGGGCCAGCTCGCCGCCGGATGCCACCTTGCTGATGGGCCGCAGCTCCTCCCCTACGTTGGCGGACATGAGGAAGCGCACCACGTCCACCCCGGTGGGGTCCGGCTCCTTCTCCCCGAAGACGATGGAGAACCGGACCCGGGGCATGTCCAGCTGCCGCAGCTCGTCCTGGATGCGCCGCTCCAGCTCCTTGGCCGCCGCCTTCCGGGCGTCGGAGAGGAGGGCCGCGGCCTTCATCACCTGCTCCCGTTCCCTGGCCAGGGACTTCTCCAGCCGCTCCACCGTGTCGGAGGCGAAGGTGATCCGGTCCAGCTCCTTCCGGCACTGGTCCAGGTAGTCCAGCATATCCTCCACCGTGGCGCCGTACTTCTTCTTCAGCCGGTAGAGCTGGTCCAGCCGGCTCTCCAAATTGTCCAGCTCCTGGGGGGAGAACTCCATGGCGTCGGCCATGTCCCGCAGGGTCTCCGACACGTCGTAGGCCTCGGACTGGAGGTCCTCCAGGCGGCTGTGGAGACCACCCAGCTCCTCCGTGATGTTCCGGGCGGGTGCCAGGGCCGCCGCCGCCTCCCGGAGGGCGCTGACCGCCCCGCCGCCGTCGTCGCCGCCGGAGAGGCACCAGAGGGCACCCTGGACGGCGGACATGAACTTCTCGCTGTTGCGGAGCAGGTCCCGCCGCTGGCGGAGGGTCTCCTCCTCCCCTGCTTTCAGCTCCGCCCGCTCCAGCTCACCGATCTGGAACTGGAGGCTGTCCATCCGCCGGGCCTTCTCCGCCTCGTCCATCTGGAGGGAGCGGATCTTCCGCCGGGTCTCCTCCATGGCGGCGTAGCAATCGCCGTAGGTGGCCAGATACCCCTCAACACGGCCAAAGCTGTCCAGATAGGACTCGTGCTGCTCCTCATCCAGAAGCTGCTGTCCGTCGTGCTGGCCGTGGATGTTCAGCAGGGACGAGCCCAAACGCCGGAGCTGGCCCACCGTCACCGGCCGGCCGTTGACCCGGCAGGCGTTCCTGCCGTCGGCGTAGATCTCCCGCTGGAGGAGGAGCTCCCCCTCCCCGGCGTCCAGGCCGCACTCCCGGAGGACAGGCAGCTCCGGCACGGCGGAGAACACCGCGCTGACAAAGGCCTTTGCCGCGCCGGTCCGGATCAGCTCCCGGCTGGTCCGCTGGCCCAGTACCGCCCCCATGGCGTCGATGACGATGGATTTCCCGGCGCCTGTCTCGCCGGTGAGGGCGTTGAAACCGGGGTGAAAGGTGATGTCAGCCTCCTCGATCACGGCGATATTTTCAATATGGAGCAGGTCCAGCATGGATGAAACCCCCATTCCGCCGCCGCGCGGCATACTTACGGCCCGTCTCTTGGGGCCGTCCCAAAACTGCGAAAGCCCGGGGACCCCGACAGGGCCTCCAGGCGCGCGTCGCTCTATTTCAGCATTTCGTGAATCTCGTCGCAGAAGCTCTGGGCAGACTCACTGTCCCGCAGGACCAGCAGGGCCGTGTCGTCCCCGGCCAGGGACCCCACCAGGTAGGGGATGTTCATATTGTCCATGGCGGAGGCGGCGGCGTTGGCCAGGCCGGGCATGGTCTTGATGACCACCAGATTCTGGGCGTAGTCCACGCTGACGATGCTCTCCCGGAAGATGGTGCGCAGCTTGTCGGCCACGTTCAGCCGGCTGCGCTGGACAGACACGGCGTAGCGGTACTGCCCCCGCCCGATGGGCTCTTTGATGAGGTGGAGCTGCTTGATATCCCGGGAAATGGTGGCCTGGGTACACCGGATGCCCTCCTCCTGCAGACGCTGCTGGAGCTGCTCCTGGGTATCGATAGACTCCCGCTCAATGATCGCGAGGATTTTCGCCTGGCGGTCATTCTTCATTGCCGATTCCTCCTGTCATTTTCATTCGTAGGATTTGATAGATACTCTTGTCGGTCAGCCGCAGCAGCTCCGTCTCATACCGGGAGCGGCACACGCGGACCTTATCCCCCTGGCGCAGGGAGAAGGCTTTGCCGCCGTCCACCGACAAAAACGCCTGCTTGCGGTTGGCCTCCGCCGGGGCCACGGTCACCGTCCCCGCGGCGGAGAGGACAAAGGATTTGGAAAAGACTGTGTGGGCGCAGATGGGGCTGATGACGAAGTTCTGGGCTGTGGGCTCCACCACCGGGCCCCCGGCGGAGAGAGAGTAGCCGGTGGACCCGGTTGGGGTTGCCACCACCACTCCGTCCCCGGAGAAAATCCCCAGCCGCTCCTCCCCGGCGCTGACCTGAAGGCGGATGACACGGGCCACCGCCCCCTTGGACACCACCGCGTCGTTGAGGGCGCTGTTCTGGTAGACGGTCCGTCCCTCCCGGAGGACGCTCACATCCAGCATCATCCGCTTTTCCCGGCGGTAGCGGCCCCGGGACAGCTCCTTCAGCAGCCCCATCTCCCCCACCTCCAGGTCGGACATGAACCCCAGGCTCCCCAGGTTCACCCCCAGCACGGGAACGCCCCGCATGGCGGAGGCCCGGGCCAGGTGGAGGATGGTGCCGTCCCCGCCGAAGGCGATGAGGAGGTCGGCGGAGCGCAGCTCCTGCTGCAGCGGCCGGCAGGCCACCCCGAACTGCCCCTCCCCGCCCTCGGGCTTGAAGGGCAGGCAGTACACCGTCTCCAGCCCCACGGACCGGAGGATGCCCTCCGCCTCCTTGGCGGCGGCCAGGCCCTTATCCCGGTAGGGGTTGGGGCACAGAATCACTTTTTTCACTCTCCCACCTCCTCCAGCGCGCCGTGAGAGGCCGCCACCAGGGCGGCCAGATCGAAGCTCCGCTCCTCCCACGCTCCCCGGCGAAGATGGCCAAGATATTCGATGTTTCCCTCCGGGCCACGGATGGGGGAGTACGTCAAATCAATGACTGTAAAGCCGCTGTCCTTGGCATGGTCTAGGAACCGCTCCAGCACCTCCCGGTGGACCGCCGGGTCACGGACCACGCCCTTTTTACCCACCTTCTCCCGACCGGCCTCGAACTGGGGCTTGATGAGGCAGACCACCTCCCCCTCCCGCCGGAGCACCGAAGCCACGGCGGGCAGGATCAGCTTCAGAGAGATGAAGCTGACGTCGATGGAGGCGAAGTCCGGCTCCTCGGGAATGATCTCGTGGCTGAGGTAGCGGGCGTTGGTCCGCTCCAGGCACACCACCCGCTCGTCGCTCCGCAGCTTCCAGGCCAGCTGGCCGTAGCCCACGTCCACGGCGTAGACCCTGGCCGCGCCGTTTTGCAGCATACAGTCGGTGAAGCCGCCGGTGGAGGCGCCCACATCCATGCACACTTTGCCGGTAAGCCGGATGGGCCAAAGGGCCATGGCCTTCTCCAGCTTCAGCCCGCCCCGGCTGACGTAGCGCAGGGCGCCGCCCCGGATCTCCACCTGGGCGTCCTCCGCCACAGGGGTCCCGGGCTTGTCCGCCTTCTGGCCGTTCACATATACCAGGCCGCTCATAATGGTGGCCTGGGCCTTCTGCCGGCTCTCCTGGAGACCTCGAGTCACCAGAAGCACATCCAGCCGCGTCTTTTTGCTCATTCTCTCACCTCGCACACTGGGGTCCGTTACTTTCCTTTGTAAAGGAAAGTAACCAAAGGAAACTTTTGCGCGAAACTACGTTTCGCTTGTCTTTTTGTTCTACATACTTAATCAAAACGAATCGCAAAACTTCGTTTTGCGAAAAAATTCTTTTTGGTACTTTTTCTTATAAGAAAAAGTACGACCTTGGCCTTATATCGCCTCCAGTACCGCTTCGGCCACGGCTTGCGCGTCCAGGCCTGCCTGGCGGCGGAGCTGTGCCACGGTGCCCTGGCCGACAAAGCGGCTGCCCAGGTTCTTCAGGATCACCGCCTTGGGAGCGATCCCCGCCTGGGCGGCAGCGGCGGCCAGCCGCTGTCCCACAGAGCCGTTCTCAAAGCAGTCCTCCAGCACCAGCAGCCGCCCGGTGCGGCGGAGGGAGTCCAGCACCGTCTCCGCATCCAGGGGAGCGATGGTGTTGAGTTTGATGATCTCGGCGGACACGCCCCGCTCCGAGAGCAGGTCTGCCGCCGTCAGGACCTCGTCCATGAGGGTACCGTAGGAAACCATCGTGATGTCCGTCCCCCGGCGCAGAACAGCGGAGGGACTGCCGTCCCAGTCCGGGAAGGGGCGTACCTCCCCGCCCCGGGGATAGCGGACGGCCACGGGGCCGTCCATGGCCAGGGCGGCCCGGAGCATGGTCCGCAGCTCCTGGAAGGAGGCGGGGCACAGCACGGTGAAACCGGGGATCTGGGTGAGAAACCCCACGTCCTGACAGCCGTGGTGGGTGGCGCCGTCGGCCCCCACCAGGCCGGCCCGGTCCACCGCCAGCACCACGTGGAGACCCTGGAGGGCCACGTCGTGGATGAGCATATCGTAGCTCCGCTGTAGAAAGCTGGAGTATACGGCGAAGACCGGGATCATCCCCTGCTTGGCCATGCCGGCGGCCATGCTGACGGCGTGGCCCTCGGCGATGCCCACGTCGAAAAACCGCTTGGGCCAGGCGGCGGCGAACTCCTGCAGGCCGGTGCCCGGCCCCATGGCGGCGGTGATGGCGCAGATCCGCTTGTCCTCCCCCGCCAGCTCCACCAGCTCATGGCCAAAGATATAGGAAAAGTCCGGGGCCTGCTGGGAGGGAATCCCCAACGCAGGGTCAAAAGGCGGCACCCCGTGGCACCGCTCCGGCTGCTCCTCCGCCGGGAGGTACCCCTTTCCCTTCTGTGTCAGCACATGGACCAGCACCGGGCAGTCCAGCTCCCTGGCCCACGCCAAAACCGTGGAGAGCTGCTCCACATTGTGCCCATTCACCGGCCCCAGATAGGTAAAGCCCATGTCCTCAAACATAGAGCACGGGTAGAGGGCTTTTTTCAGGTTGGTCTTGATCCTGTGGTTGAACCGGTACAGGGCCCGTCCGCCGGGAAGGCGGTCCATAACGGCGTGGTACCACTTCTTGAACCGGTAGTAGCCGGGCCGCAGCCGCAGGCGGCCCAGATGGACCGCCACGCCCCCTACATTGGGGTCAATGGACATGCCGTTGTCGTTGAGGATCACAACCAGGGGCTCCCCGGAGGCCCCGGCGTCGTTGAGTCCCTCATAGGCCAGGCCGCCGGTCATGGCTCCGTCGCCGATCAGGGCCACCACGGAGTAGTCCGCCCCGGCCAGGGTCCTGGCCCGGGCCATGCCCAGGGCCACAGAGACGGAGTTGGAGGCGTGGCCCGCCACAAACGCGTCATGGATGCTCTCACCTGGTTTGGGAAAGCCGGCCAGGCCCTCAAACTGGCGCAGCGTGGAGAAGAGCTCCCGCCGCCCGGTGAGGGCCTTGTGGACATAGCACTGGTGGCCCACGTCGAACACCAGCCGGTCCCGGGCGGTGTCGTAGACCCGGTGGATGGCCACCGTCAGCTCCACCGCCCCCAGGTTGGAGGCCAGATGCCCGCCGGTGCGGGCCACACTCTCCACCAGGAACCGGCGCAGCTCGCCGCACAGCAGCGCCAACTCCGCCCGCTTCAGTTTTTTTACATCCTCCGGGGACGTGATCCGTTCCAGGATCAAGAGATCACCTCTCTATTTATGTCTGGAAAAAACGTGAAGCACCCGGCCTACAATCTGCAGCACCGCCGTGCTCTTCTCAATGGCAAAGGTCTTTCCCACAGCCTTTCCGCCGATGGTCAGCCCCGACACCAGGGCCGTCACAGCCAGGGACGTCCCCACCGACGCCAGGCTGAAGGTCTCCTGCAGCCGCAGGACAATCACGGCGGCGGTGGTTCCGCTGACGATGCCGCAGATGTCCCCCACCACGTCGTTGCAGAAGCTGGAGACCTGGTTGGCCCGGCGGATCAGCCGCAGCGCCTCCCGGGCCCCCGGCACCTTCCGGGCCGCCATGGAGTGGAAGGGCCGCTCGTCCGAGGCAGTCACCGCCACGCCAACAATATCAAAGACAATGCCCAGCAGGATAAAGAAGGCCAGCACACCGCAGGCCAGAATCAGCCCGGCACTCTCCAGCACCTCGCTGGAAAGCAGGCTCAGCACCGCCGAGATCGCAATGGACAGGAAGAATACTTTCACCGCCCAGGGAGTTCCCTTCCGTCTGGCCTTCTGTGCCGGACGTCTCCTACCGCCGTCCCCCTCCAAAAAATTGTCCCCTTTCCACTTAATATCTACACAGCAAATATCCGTCCCCTGCCCGGCGACGGATACGGATCGTCTATCTGCGCTAAACGGCGGCGGCAGGCAGAGTAAATCTTACGGCTTAGGTGCGGGTAGGCTTTCCCCGGTGCGCGCCTGTCGTTGCCGATCAGGTGGTTTCCCTTTCAGCGCCCCGCCGCGGCGTTGCCCCTCCGCGGGACCCGATTGCCACTGAGTCCGCACTGCAATCCCCTGTCTGCCCAGTGACGACAGCCTAGGTGTTTTCCACCACAGTCAAACCGCTTCTTAGCCTCTTTTGCAGCCATGGTTTCACAGAGCGATCCAGGCCCTTCCCTGGCCGGGGAAGAGGCCGGGTTGTTCTCCGATCCGCCATACCCACGCAAGGCAGGCTACTCTGCACACAGCGTTACGGCTCCAAGGCCGGGTAGCACCGCAATACAGGTTCACCCTGAGCCGTACAGAGGTCGAATTACCACAGGGGAGTACGCCCATGCACGCGAACAGGTCTCCACGAGGGCAGGGTCGGCCTCCCTATGCCATTAGGGAACGCCCTACCCCCGCAAGCGCGAGAAAACCGCGCTCTCCGCTCAGCACCCACCCCAAACTGGGCGTAAGAAGCAGGCACCAAGGGTTTCACAGGTATGCCCTTTAAAGGATTTTTAGGCCCTTCTTCAGAAGCGGCAGATCTGACTAGGATACTGCGCCGCCGTTAGCGAAAGCAGTATACCACAGTTCCCCTGGATATTCAAGGGAATATACAAAATTTTTTGCATATTTACAGACTGATCCTCCCATCCCCGCCGCGCCGGGGCGGAGAAATAACGCCTTGCAATCCCGGGAAATCCATGGTACACTTCTACCCGGTCTTTTTGACAAGAGCCTGTTGACTTGACAAATTTAAAATCCAGTTTTGATAGAAAAGAGTGTTGTTATGGATCTGTTTTCCATATACGAGAGCCTGGGCGTCAGCCGGGCGGTGTACGACAGAGGCGAGGCGGTGCTGGCGGGACTGACAGACCGGTTCCGGGCCATCGACCAGGTGGCGGAGTATAACCAGGCCAAGGTCCTGGCCGCCATGCAGGAACACCGCATCGGCGCAAACCACTTTGCCGCCACCACCGGCTACGGCTACGACGACGACGGACGGGACCGCCTGGAGCGGGTCTACGCCAGCGTGTTCCACAGCGAGGCCGCCCTGGTCCGGCCCCAGATCACCTGCGGCACCCATGCCCTAACGGTGGCTCTCAGCGCCAATCTGCTGCCGGGGGACGAGGTCCTCTCCCCGGTGGGGGCGCCCTACGACACCCTCCAGGAGGTTATCGGCATCCGCCCCTCCCCCTGCTCCCTGGCGGAGTACGGCGTCACCTACCGGCAGGCGGACCTGCTGCCCGACGGCTCCTTCGACTACCCGGCCATCCGCTCGGCCATCAACGAGCGAACCAAGCTCGTCACCATCCAGCGCAGCAAGGGCTACGCCACCCGCCCCTCCTTCTCCGTGGAGCAGATCGGGGAGCTGATCCGGTTCTGCAAATCCGTGAAGCCCGACGTGATCTGCATGGTGGACAACTGCTACGGTGAGTTTGTGGATGTCATCGAACCCACCGACGTGGGGGCGGACATGGCCGTAGGCAGTCTCATCAAAAACCCCGGCGGCGGGCTGGCCCCCATCGGCGGGTACATCTGCGGCACCCGGACCTGCGTGGACCGGTGCGCCTACCGCCTCTCCGCCCCGGGCCTGGGTCAGGAGGTGGGGGCCAATCTGGGTATCCTGCCCGCCTTCTACCAGGGCTTCTTCCTGGCCCCCACCGTCACCGCAGGGGCCCTCAAGGGGGCCATCTTCGCCGCCGCGCTCTACGAGGGTCTGGGCTTCCGCTGCGTCCCCTCCGCCGGGGAGGCGCGCAGCGACATCATCCAGGCGGTGGAGCTGGGCAGCGAGGCGGCCATGCTGGCCTTCTGCAAGGGCATCCAGGCCGCCGCCCCGGTGGACAGCTTCGCCGCCCCCATTCCCGGGGACATGCCCGGCTATGAGAGCAAGGTCATCATGGCCGCCGGGGCCTTCGTCCAGGGCAGCAGCATCGAGCTCAGCGCCGACGGCCCCATCCGCCCCCCCTATGCGGTCTACTTCCAGGGGGGCCTGACCTGGCAGCA
>DVGP01000074.1 GCA_018712665.1 Candidatus Pelethomonas intestinigallinarum
GCAGCGGTCAGAGTGGTCTTGCCGTGGTCAACGTGACCAATGGTGCCGATGTTGACATGGGGCTTAGTTCTCTCAAATTTCTGCTTGGCCATTTGGGAAATCCTCCTTAACAGTTAAATGATGAATGGTGAAATCAGCGCCAAACGTCATAACGAGTTTAGTGTACAACAAATATTGGGAAAAAGCAATCCCAAAAACGGGCTTTCCCTACAATTTTACCTTATTTCATGGCGCGGGCGCCCATGCGCTGATCGATGATCTTATCCCGGATGTTCTTGGGGATCTCGATATAGTGGCTGGGCTCCATGGTGTACTGGCCGCGGCCCTGGGTGCGGGAGCGCAGATCAGTGGCGTAGCCGAACATCTCGCTCAGAGGCACGAAGGCGTCGATCTGCTGGGCGCCGGGACGGGCCTCAAAGCCCTGGATCTGGCCGCGGCGGCTGTTCAGGTCGCCGATGACGTCGCCCATATACTCCTCGGGGACAATGACGCACACCTTCATGATGGGCTCCAGCAGGGTGGGATCGGCCTTCTGGCAGGCCTCCTTGAAGGCCATGGAGCCGGCGATCTTGAAGGCCATCTCGGAGGAGTCCACCTCGTGGTAGGACCCGTCGTAGAGGGTGACCTTCACGTCCACCACGGGATAGCCCGCCAGCACGCCGGAGAGCATGGCGCCCTGGATACCGGCGTCCACCGCGGGGATATACTCCTTGGGGATGGCGCCGCCGACAACCTCGTTGACGAACTCGTAGCCCTTGCCGGACTCGTTGGGCTCCACACGGATCTTGACGTGACCGTACTGGCCCTTACCGCCGGACTGGCGGGCATACTTGGTGTCCTGCTGGACGGCCTTCTTGATGGTCTCCTTGTAGGCAACCTGGGGAGCGCCCACGTTGGCCTCCACCTTGAACTCACGGAGCAGGCGGTCCACGATGATCTCCAGGTGGAGCTCGCCCATGCCGGCGATGATGGTTTGCCCGGTCTCCTCGTCGGTGTAGGTCTTGAAGGTGGGGTCCTCCTCGGCCAGCTTCATCAGGGCAATGCCCATCTTCTCCTGGCCGGCCTTGGTCTTGGGCTCGATGGCCACGCGGATCACAGGGTCAGGGAACTCCATGGACTCCAGGATGATGGGGGCCTTCTCGTCACACAGGGTGTCGCCGGTGGTGGAGTTCTTCAGGCCCACCACGGCGGCGATGTCGCCGGAGTAGACGGTGTCGATGTCCTCCCGGTGGTTGGCGTGCATCTGCAGGATGCGGCCGATGCGCTCACGCTGGCCCTTGGTGGAGTTGAGCACCGCGGAGCCGGTGTTGAGTACGCCGGAGTAGACGCGGATGAAGCTCAGACGGCCCACGTAGGGGTCGGTGGCGATCTTGAAGGCCAGGGCGGAGAAGGGGGCCTCGTCAGAGGCGGGGCGCTCATCCTCCTCGTCGGTCTTGGGGTTGACGCCCTTGATGGCGGGGATATCCAGGGGGGAGGGCATATAGTCCACCACCGCGTCCAGCAGCTTCTGGATGCCCTTGTTGCGGTAGGAGGTACCGCAGACCACGGGGATCATCTCCACGGCGCAGGTGGCCTTGCGGATGGCGGAGCGGATGCGGTCCGTGGGGACCTCCTCGCCGCCCAGGTACATCTCCATGATCTCGTCGTCCACCATGGAGACGGCGTCCATCAGCTTTTCGCGGTACTCGTTGGCCAGGTCCACCATGTCCTCGGGGATAGGCTCCACACGCATGTCCTTGCCCATCTCGTCGTAGTAGACGTCGGCGTTCATCTCCACAAGGTCGATGATGCCCCGGAAATCGGCTTCCTTGCCGATGGGCAGCTGGATGGGCACGGCGTTGCACTTCAGGCGGTCGTCGATCATGCGAAGGACGTTGTAGAAGTCGGCGCCCATGATGTCCATCTTGTTGACGTAGATCATCCGGGGGACGCGGTAGTGATCGGCCTGGCGCCACACGGTCTCAGACTGGGGCTCCACGCCGCCCTTGGCGCACATAACGGTGACAGAACCGTCCAGTACCCGCAGGGAACGCTCCACCTCCACGGTGAAGTCCACATGGCCCGGGGTGTCGATGATGTTGATCCGGGTCTGGGGGAACTGACTCTTGCTCCCCTTCCAGTAGCAGGTGGTGGCGGCGGAGGTAATGGTGATGCCGCGCTCCTGCTCCTGGGCCATCCAGTCCATGGTGGCGGTACCCTCGTGGGTCTCGCCAATCTTGTAGTTCACGCCGGTGTAGTACAGGATACGCTCCGTCGTGGTGGTCTTGCCGGCGTCGATGTGGGCCATGATGCCGATGTTTCTTGTGTTTTCCAGTGATACCTTTCTCGGCATGTTCTTCTCCTAACTTACCAGCGGAAATGGGCGAAGGCCTTGTTGGACTCGGCCATCTTGTGGGTGTCCTCCCGCTTCTTCACGGCGGCGCCGGTGTTGTTGGCGGCGTCCATGATCTCGTTGGCCAGACGCTGCGCCATGGTCCGCTCGCTGCGGGCCCGGGCATAGGTGGTCAGCCAGCGCAGACCCAGGGTCTGACGGCGGACGGGACGGACGTCCATAGGCACCTGATAGGTGGCGCCGCCCACGCGGCGGGCCTTGACCTCCAGGCTGGGCATGATGTTGTCCATAGCGGTGGTGAACACCTCAAGGGGGTCCTTGCCGGTCTGCTCCTTGACCATGTCAAAAGCGCCGTAAACCACCTTCTGGGCAACGCCCTTCTTCCCATCCAGCATGATGGAGTTGACCAGCTTGGTCACCAGCACGCTGTTATAAATGGGATCGGGCAAAATTTCTCTCTTGGGAACATTACCTCTTCTGGGCACTATGCTTCCCTCCTTCATGAAAATTTATGAAATCATAGGTACTCTCCGGGCGTCTGCCCGGCGTCGGCCTGCCAAAGAGGGGTCGTCACAGTTTATCTGGTGAAAAAACCATGTCTACCTATTCGGCAAAGCGCTTCGTGCTGGGGTCAGCGTCGGTGATGTGCTGCCGCTCTCAGGCGGCCGGGCAGATCACTTCTGCTTGGGGCGCTTGGCGCCGTACTTGGAACGGCCCTGCATCCGGCCCTGGACGCCCTGGGTATCCAGCGTACCACGGATGATGTGGTAACGCACGCCAGGCAGGTCCCTGACACGGCCGCCGCGGATCATGACCACAGAGTGCTCCTGCAGGGAGTGACCCACGCCGGGGATGTAAGCGGTGACCTCGTAGCCGTTGGTCAGACGCACACGGGCGATCTTACGCAGCGCGGAGTTGGGCTTCTTGGGGGTAGAGGTACGCACCGCGGTGCAGACGCCGCGCTTCTGAGGGGAAGGCAGGTTGGTCTCCTTGTTCTTCAGGGTGTTCAGACCATACTGCATGGCGGGGCTGGTGGACTTGTAGGTCACCTGCTCTCTGCCCTTGCGAACCAACTGGTTAAAAGTAGGCATAGCTTTCTCCTTTCTTAAAAATGTGGGAGCAAACGCTCCAGTTTATTTTTTACAGGATATCGAAAAATATCCCGAAAAAACCAAAATCACGGATTTTTTTTCAGCAGCGCCACCACAGCGGCGCCCACCTGGATTCCGGCAGCCTGTCCCAGCTGCTCCATGGTGTAGTCCTCCGTTACAGGGACATGGCTCTCCCGGCACTGCTCCCGAATGGGGCCGGTGAGGGCCGGGTCGGCGTCAGCGGCCAAAAAGACCCGCAGAGCCAGGCCGTCCCGGACAGCGCGGCGGGACTGCTTGACGCCCACCACCTTCTCCCTGGCCTTCAGCTCCTCCAGCAAGGTCATTCCTCCCGTTTAGACACGCCAAAATTCGCGGAACAGACCCGCGCAATGTGGGATTATATCATAGGAAAGTCCTTCCGTCAAGGGGTTGTTTGCTTTTTTCCGCACACGGCCGCTTTTGCTCCCTATGACCGGAAAACTGTTGAAAAAGCGGTGACCTGCCCCTCTCCACAGAGGACATGTAAGAATAGGCGCCGCATGAAGCGGCGCCTATTCCGAACAGATCAAATATCGACATTAAGCGGAGGCGTTCTCACTCCTCGACCGTTCCGTCCTCCAGATCAGCCGCGGGCTCGGCAATCTCCTCGGAGAGCACATCCGGATCCTCCACGGGAGCTTCCATCTGCTCCGGCTGGAACACCGGGGCGGGCTCCTCCTCGGGGACAAGGGACTCGGCCATATCCCGGTAGACGCCCAGGCCGGCGCCGGCGGGGATCAGCTTGCCGATGATGACATTCTCCTTCAGACCGGTCAGGTGGTCCACCTTGCCCTTGATAGCGGCCTCGGTGAGGACCTTGGTGGTCTCCTGGAAGGAGGCGGCGGACAGGAAGGAGTCCGTGGCCAGGGACGCCTTGGTGATGCCCATGAGGAGCTGGGTGACCTCAGCCTCCCGCAGGGGCTCGCCGTCGGGCCGGACCTCGCCGGCCTCGCGCCGGCGGCGGACCGCCTCGTTGGCGTCGTGGAGCTCCAGAACATCTACCATGGCGCCGGACAGCAGGGTGGTATCCCCCGCGTCCTCCACACGGCACTTGCGCATCATCTGGCGGACAATGACCTCGATGTGCTTGTCGTTGATGTCCACGCCCTGCTGGCGGTACACCCGCAGGACCTCCTGGATCAGGTAGTTGTGCACGGCGCTGGCGCCGCGGGTGCGGAGCACGTCGTGGGGGTTGAGGGCGCCGTCGTTGAGGGCGGTACCCTTCTCGATGACGTCGCCGTCGTTGACACGCAGGCCGGTGTGGGGCACGGCGTACATCTTGGTGTTGCCGTCCTCGCCCACCACATGGATGTTCAGCAGGGAGCCCTTGTTGCTCTCCTCGAAGTGGACCTTGCCGGCGATCTCCGACAGGGTGGCCATCTTCTTGGGCTTGCGGGCCTCAAAGAGCTCCTCGACGCGGGGAAGACCCTGGGTGATGTCGCCGCCGGCCACGCCGCCGGTGTGGAAGGTACGCATGGTCAGCTGGGTGCCGGGCTCACCGATGGACTGGGCGGCGATGATGCCGACAGCCTCGCCGGTGCCCACCGGGCGGCCGGAGGCCAGGTTCATGCCGTAGCAGCGGGCGCACACGCCGCTGCGGGCCCGGCAGGTCAGCACCGTGCGGATCTCCACCTTGGTGATGCCGTGGGCCTCCAGCACCTTGGCGTCGGCCTCGCTGAGCATCCGGTCCTTGGGGCAGAGCACCTCGCCGGTGGCGGGGTCCACAATGTCCCGCACAGGGAAGCGGCCGCGGATGCGGTCGGCGAACTTCTCGATGACCTGGCCGTTCTCCTGGATCTCCTCCACCCAGATGCCCTCTTCCACGCCGCAGTCGTCCTCCCGGATGATGACCTCCTGGGAGACGTCCACCAGACGGCGGGTCAGGTAACCGGAGTCTGCGGTACGCAGGGCGGTGTCGGCCATGCCCTTCCGGGCGCCTCGGGAGGAGATGAAGTACTCCAGAACGCTCAGGCCCTCCCGGAAGTTGGACTTGATGGGGATCTCGATGGTGCGGCCGGCGGTGTTGGCCATCAGGCCGCGCATACCGGCCAGCTGGCGGATCTGCTTCATGGAGCCGCGGGCGCCGGAGGTGGCCATCATGTAGATGGGGTTGAGCTCCTCCAGGTTGTCCTGCAGGGCGTCGGTGACGTCCTCCGTGGTCTTCTCCCACTCACGGACCACGGCGCGGTAGCGCTCGTCGTTGGTCATGAAGCCCATCTTGTACTCATTTTCAATGTCCACGATCCGCTGCTCCGTCTCGTGGATGAGCTCGTACTTCCGGGCGGGGACGGACATGTCGTAGATGGAGATGGTGATGGCGCCCCGTGTGGAGTACTTGTAGCCGGTGGCCTTGATGTTGTCCAGCACCTCGGCGGCCACGGTGAAGCCGTGCTCCCGGATGGTCCGGTCCACGATCTTCCCCAGCTCCTTCTTGCCGCAGGTCATGTTGATCTCGTAGTCGCAGACGTGATTCAGGTCGCTGCGGTCCACGAAGCCCAGATCCTGGGGGATGTTCTGGTTGAAGATGATCCGCCCGGCGGTGATCTCCACGATCTTCCGGTAGGTCTGCCCCTGGTAGGTGACCTCCCGGCGGACCCGGATGGGCGCGTGGATGCCGATGACGTGGTCGTTGTAGGCCAGCATCACCTCGTCCTCGCTGACGAAGACCTTCCCCGCGCCGTCCTCCTTGTCGTTGACGTAGGTCAGGTAGTAGGAGCCCAGCACCATGTCCTGGGAGGGGACGGTGACGGGGCCGCCGTCCTGGGGACGGAGGAGGTTGTTGGCGGAGAGCATCAGCAGGCGGGCCTCCGCCTGGGCCTCTGCGGACAGGGGCACGTGAACGGCCATCTGGTCGCCGTCGAAATCGGCGTTGAAGGCGGTGCAGGTCAGGGGGTGGAGCTTGATGGCCCGGCCCTCCACCAGCACCGGCTCAAAGGCTTGGATGCCCAGACGGTGGAGGGTGGGGGCGCGGTTGAGCATGACGGGGTGGTCCTTGATGACCACGTCCAGGGCGTCCCACACCTCTGCCCGGCCCTTGTCCACCATCTTCTTGGCGGACTTGATGTTGTTGGCGGCGCCGTCCTCCACCAGCTTCTTCATGATGAAGGGGCGGAACAGCTCCAGGGCCATCTCCTTGGGCAGGCCGCACTGGAAGATCTTCAGCTCAGGGCCGACGACGATGACGGACCGGCCGGAGTAGTCCACGCGCTTGCCCAGCAGGTTCTGACGGAAGCGGCCCTGCTTGCCCTTGAGCATATCGGACAGGTACTTGAGCGCCCGGTTGTTGGCGCCGGTGACGGCGCGGCCCCGGCGCCCGTTGTCGATGAGGGCGTCCACCGCCTCC
>DVGP01000075.1 GCA_018712665.1 Candidatus Pelethomonas intestinigallinarum
GTAGAAAAAGTTGCGCATGGAGAAAGGACCTCGCTTCCGCAGTCTTTTTCTTCCTAGTGTAGCGGCAAATTATGAACAAATAAAGGGGCGGCGAAAAATTTTCGCCGCCCTATGGGTTGATAGGCCGGGGACCGGGCCCTGCTGCCCGGTCCCGAAACGGCCCTCAGTCCATCTCCTCCACGTGACACACGTAGTCCAGGGTGCCCAGGGCCTGGATGATCTCCCGGTGGGTCTTGTAGGCCTTCAGCTCCCTGCCGCAGACGGTCATGGCCACGGAGTACACGCTCAGGCCGGAGCTGAGGTAGGCGGGGTTGGCCTCGATGTCGTCGATGCGCAGCCCCAGCCGCCGCACCACGTCCACGAAGTCCCGGAGGCTGGCCCTGCTGCTCAGCTCCAGGTGGATCTCGAAGTGGTCCGAGCGGTTTTTCAGGTACCGCTCCAGGGGCGGCAGGAGGGACAAGCCCCCCAGCAGGGCGGCGAAGGCCGCCAGGGCCACGGTGTACAGCCCCGCCCCCGCCGCCGCCCCCACGAGGCCGCAGGCCCACAGCCCGGCGGAGGTGGTCAGGCCCTTGATCTGGCTGCGGGAGCTGAAGAGGACGGAGCCGCCGCTGATCATGGCGGCCCCCACCACCGCCGCGGCGGTGATCAGGGGGAAGCCCTGGCCCCAGGCCGCGGACAGGGACGTGTCGATGAGCATGGCGGAGGCGGCGGCCAGGCCCACCAGCAGGAAGGTCCGCAGGCCGGCGGCGTGGCGCTTGGCGGACCGCTCCCAGCCGATGACGGCGGCCAGGACCGCCGCCAGGGCGATCCGCAGCACCACGGCCCCGGCGGTGAGAGAGGCGGACCAGGGACCCAGCAGGGCGGCGATGGGGTCGGTGACGGTGAGAAAGGTATTCATGGATCAAAACCTCCTTCTTGCGGTGTCGCCCCGGCGGGGGCCGATGGCCGCCAGCTGGCTCTGGGCGGCCTCCAGAAAGGCCAGCTCCTCCTCTGAGGGGCGGTTCTCCCGGGCGGGGAGCTCCGCCTGGATGGCCTGGATGCGGGCGATGAGGACCTCCACCGGCGCCTTGCCCCGGCTCTCGGGGATGGCCTCCTCCGGTACCGCCTCCTCCAGAGTGGAGGGGTAGGACTTGGACAGATACAGGCTCAGCTTGGCGCACCCCGGGCCCACCAGCTCATAGAGGACGCTGGAGGCCAGGATGATGGTCTCCAGGGCGCTGCCCGCCTCGCCCCCCAGGGTCCGGGCCCCCATGGCCGCCAGGCCGATGGCCACCCCGGCCTGGGGGATCAGGGCCAGGCCCAGCCAGTTGCGGACCTCCTTCGGGGAGCCCGCCGCCAGGCAGCCCAGCCAGGCCCCGGCGTACTTCCCCGCGATGCGGACCACGAAGTAGAGCACCCCCACCGTCAGCAGGGGCACGCTGCCCACCGCCCCGGAGGCGGAGAACAAGTCCCCCAGCTGGAAGGACAGCCCGGAGCGGACGAAGAACAGCAGGAGGATGGGCGGGCTGAAGTAGTTCAGCTGGCGGAAGAGCTTCTCGTCCCCGGTGAGGTTCATGTACACCGTGCCCATGGACATGCACCCCAGCAGGGGGGACACGTCCACCAGGGCGCAGATTCCGCAGAAGGCGAAGAGCAGGGCCACGGACACGATGAGCCGGTTGTCGGTGGACCGCTTTTTCGGCATCAGCAGCTTCAAAAGCCCGCCGAAGAGGCCCCCCAGTACCAGCACCCCGGTGTTCACCGCCACCGGCTTGAGGACGCTGGCCAGAGAGAAGCCGCCGCTCCCCGCCGCCGCGGCCAGGGCCACGGAGATGGCCACGGAGTAGGCGATGAGGCCCACCACGTCGTCCAGGGCCACCACCTGGAGCAGGGTGTCCACAAAGGGACCCTTGGCTCCCAGCTGGCGAATGGTCATCATGGTGGAGGCGGGGGCGGTGCTGGCCGCCAGGGCCGCCAGGACGATGGAGAAGGACAGGTCCAGCCCCAGCACGCCCCAGGTCAGGGCGAACACCGCCGCAGAGGCCAGCAGGGACTCCGCCACGGTGACCACCACTACCCGGAGGCCGTTTTTCTTCAGGGTGGAGAACTGGAAAAACTCCCCGGTGCTGAAGGCGATGAAGGCCAGGGCCACGTCCGGCAGGAAGTCCATGCCGTCGATCACCGTCTGAGGCACCAGCCCCAGGCAGCAGGGACCCAAAAGGATGCCGGAGAGAATGTAGGCCGTCACGTCAGGCAGCCGCAGACGCTTGGTCACCCTGGTGGCGGCGAAGCCTGTGAAGAGCATGAGGGCGATGGAGATGACCACGGCCGCGGCGGCGGAGACGTGGCCTGCGAGATAGGAACCGATCATGGGAAGCCCCTCCTTTCAAAAACCGGCCCGGGCCGGGCCCGGACCCCTTGCTTGTTGGTGTGGTTTATGATATAGTGGAGCTGACATAAATGCAAATTATTCTTTTTTAGCAGGACATAATAAGAATTTATGGAGGGGCTATGCTGGGAGGAAAGCTGAACACGCTGCTGGCGGTGGTGGAGCAGCAGAATTTTACCAAGGCGGCCAAGGCCCTGGCCCTGACCCAGCCGGCGGTGAGCCACCACATCCGGGAGCTGGAGGAGGAGCTGGGGGTCCAGCTCATCGTCCGCCGGGGAGGCCGGATTATCCTGACGCCGGAGGGGGAGATCGCGGTGAAGTACGCCCGGCGGATGAAGGCGCTGTACGACAAGCTCCGCACAGAGCTCATGAACACGGAGCGTGGGCGGAAGCAGCTCCGGGTGGGCATCACTCACACGGCGGAGAGCAATCTGACGGCGGAGGCCCTGGCCAAGTGCAGCGAGGAAAACCCCGGTCTGAGCATAACGATTTTGACAGACACCATAAAAAATCTTTATGATATGCTCTCCAGCTACGAGATCGACATGGCCATCGTGGAGGGAAATCCGGCGGAGGAGGGGCTGCGGTCGGTGATGCTGGACACAGACCACCTGCTGTGCGTCATGTCGGTGAACAACCCCCTGTCCCGGCGGGCCATGGTGACGCTGGAGCAGCTCAAGCGGGAGCGGATGATCCTCCGCCTGCCCACCTCCGCCACCCGGGTCCTCTTCGAGGCCACTCTGCGGAGCATCAACGACGCCATCGAGAACTTCAACGTCACCCTGGAGGTGGACAACATCGCCACCATCAAGGACCTGATCCGCAAGGACCTGGGGGTGTCCATCCTGCCCAAGAGCGCCTGTATGGACGAGCTGCGGAAGGGGAAGATCGCCGCGCTGCCCATCGAGGACCTGAGCATGGTCCGGGAGACCCGGCTGGTCTACCACAAGGACTTCGGGGACAACGACATCCTGGAGGCCATCGTCCGGGCGTATCAAAAGACAGCCGGGACCTATGATTAGAAATTTCATTTTCGGGGGCGGAGCCCCCGTACCTCCAAGACCGTGGGGCCTCCCCAGCCCCACACCCCGGGTCACTTTTTGTCCGCACAAAAAGTGACCAAAAAACCGCATAAGGGAGGGACCCTTTCGATGGGGTCCCTCCCTTATGAATCCCTCCCCCACGACGACACAAAGGGGGGCGCGCGTCGGCACAAGCTCCGCATCCCTCATCCTGACGCAAGCGTCAGGCTTCGGTCGCTGCGCTGCGCCTCCTTCTTCCTCGGCAAACGCTGCGCTGGTTTGCCTCGGAGCGGCCCCTGCGGGGCCGTTTTTACCGATTCCCGGTGGATTAACCCTGTTCGACGGTGGAAGCGCTTTTCAGGGCTGCGGGGCCGGGGGAGAATCCAAAGAGGGGGCCGCAGCCCCCTCATTGGTCGTTGCGGGAGGAGGTTCTTAGGAGGGGGACACAGTCGAAAGTGTCCCCCTCCTGAGCGTGCTTTTGCTTACTTTTCTCACGAGAGAAAAGTCAGTCAGGGCACGGGGGTGAAACCCCCGAAGCTGCCGGGAAGAATGGCAGTAACCGATGAAGAAAATTTTTCTCCCCCACCCGCCCGGCGGTACGCGCTTCAGCCCTGCATCGGTCAGATGCGCTGGCACAGAGCCGTCAAAACGAGGAGGCGTGAGGACCGAAGTCCTCACGCCTCTTTGCGCTTACACCTGTTGTTCCCCTTCCTGGGTGGAGGCGGCCTGGGCGGGGTCGTCGGCCCCGTCCTTGCCGTCTCCGGCGGCCTTCACCTCCACGGTCACCGGCCGGGAGGCGGCCATG
Organism: Candidatus Pelethomonas intestinigallinarum; assembly: GCA_018712665.1. GTDB lineage: Bacteria > Bacillota > Clostridia > Oscillospirales > Oscillospiraceae > Pelethomonas > Pelethomonas intestinigallinarum. The sequence goes on from DVGP01000075.1 coordinate 4,196, forward strand.
CTGCCGCCCACCACGCCGGAGAGCAGGGCGGTGATGTCCAGCCCCGTGGACTCCTTCACGCCGTCCATGATCTGGCTGGCGCTGCTCATCACGTCCTTCACCAGCTTGGTGGAGTTGCCGTCGCCGTACATGACGATCTTGTCGGTCTGGGCCAGAGGGGCGGCGGCGTTCTTCACCACCTCGGGCAGGGCGCTCAGGTACATCTCCAGCACCGACGCCTCGCCCATCTTCCGCTGGGCCTCGGCCTTCTTCTCGATGGCCTCCGCCTCCGCCAGACCCTTGGCCCGGATACCCTCGGCCTCCTGTTCCATGGCGAAGCGCAGGGCGTCGGCCTCGGCCTTCCGGGCCTCCGCCTCCTTCACCGCCTCGTAGGCCTTGGCGTCGGCCTCCCGCTGGCGGCGGATCAGGTCGGCCTCGGCCTCCTTCTCCGCCTTGTACTTCATGGCGTCGGCCTGCTTGCGGATCTCCGCGTCCAGCTGCCGCTCCCGCAGGGCGATCTCCTTCTCCGCCAGCTCCGACTCCTTCTCCTTCCGGGCGATGTCGGCGCTGACCCTGGTGACCTCGATGGTCTTGCGCTGGGTCTCCTGCTGGATGGAGTAGGCGGCGTCGGCCTCGGCCTTCTTGGTGTCGGCCTTCACCTTCATCTCCGCCTGCTGGATGGCCAGGGCGGCGTCCTGCTCGGCGATCATCTTCTCCGCCTGAACCTTCACCGCGTTGGCCTCCTGCTGTGCGTTGGAGGTGGCGATGGCAATGTCGCGCTGGGCGTTGGCCTTGGCGATCTGGGCATTCTTGCGGATCTGCTCCACGTTGTCGATACCCATGTTCTCGATGGTGCCGGCCCCGTCCTTGAAGTTCTGGATGTTGAAGTTCACCACCTCGAGACCCAGCTTCCGCATGTCGGGCACCACATTCTCGGTGATCTTCCGGGCCACGCCCTGGCGGTCCTGGACCATCTCCTTCAGGCCCACAGAGCCCACGATCTCCCGCATGTTGCCCTCCATCACCTGGGTGACCAGGCTGACCAGCTCCTCCGGCCGCTTGCCCAGCAGGGCCTCGGCGGCCAGCTGCAGCAGCTCCGGGTCGGAGCTGACCTTCACGTTGGCCACGCCGTCCACGGTGACGTTGATGAACTCGTTGGTGGGGACCGCCTCGCTGGTCCGCACGTCCACCTGCATCACCCGCAGGCTCAGCTTATCCACCCGTTCGAAGAAGGGCACGCGCCACCCGGCCTTGCCGATGAGGATGCGCTTGCGGCCCAGGCCGGAGATGATGTAGGCGGTGTCCGGCGGCGCCTTCAGGTAGCCGGTGAAGAACAGCAGCAGGAGCAGCAGGACCACTACGCCGATGATGATGTACGTTGTCATAATTTCTCCTCCTTATCAATATCCCTTTCTCTCGCCGTATGTATGTCTGTGTCTGTTTCCGCCCCCTCCGGGGCGGTGGGTACGGACTTGCGCTTGGGTACAGTATAGCCCGGCCGGGCCGTCCGTGTCAAAAGGAAGAAGCTGGTTTTTTCGCACCCGGGTACGAAAAAAACGAGACCTCTACCCCTGGTAAAAGTCTCGTTAAAATCTTGATCAGAGATCTCTGCGCGTCCCGGGCCTTGTGGGCCGTGCTGGCGGTGCACACCCCGGCGGCTGCCGGGGAACTACTCCCTTTTGACAGTTCCTATTCTAGCATATCCCCTGCCGGGGCGCAATGGGAATACTGACAAATCTTTAACAGGATTTTTTGTGCATCCCGGAGAGGACCGCTACGCTCCGGCAAAAAATTTTCCCGAAAGGCGCGGAAAACGCTTTACAAGTGGTATACTGTTTGATACACTATACTTCCTGTTATAAGCATCTGCTGCGGTGGAGCGGCGGAAGGCGGGACAGAGACGCTTCCGGCGGCAGCCGGGAGAGAAACAGAGAACGGGGAAACGAGCGGGATATGAACGAGAATTTTGCGCGGGTGCTGAGCCTTCTCCGCCAGGAGAAGGGCGTCAGCCAGCGGAAGGCGGCGGGAGAGCTGGGGATCAGCCAGGCCCTCCTCAGCCACTATGAAAACGGGGTCCGGGAGCCGGG
>DVGP01000076.1 GCA_018712665.1 Candidatus Pelethomonas intestinigallinarum
TGACGGTGGGTTCCTTTACCACTGTTTCAATTTTGTATTTTTCCGACAGCAAAGCGGAGACGAACTCCAACTGCACCCGGCCCAAAAAAGAAAGAATGATCTCATGGGTGATGCCATGACCCTGGTCCTGCGGCCCAGCACCGCCCAGGCCAGCAGGGACCCCAGCAGGGCGTTGCCGATGCCCGCCCAGGTGGCGGCGATGCCGTACTTCCAGCCGAACTGCCCGGCGTAGCCCACGAAGACCACGGCGGAGAAGTAGCTGGTGCCGTAGGCGAAGGCGGTGAGCCAGGGGCCCACGCTCCGCCCGCCCAGGACGAAGCCGTTGACGTCGGTGGTGTGGCGGCGGCAGTAGAGGCCGATGCCCACCATGACGGCAAAGAATACGATTAGAAGGGAGAGCTTGATCATCAGGTCTGTCATCTTGTGTCACCTCGTTTTTTGTGTCGGTCCAACCGGCAAAAAGGAGATCTTTCTTTTCTCAGTTGTTTGGGGAGTTTCGCGCTGCGGCGCGAGTAACTTTTCTCACGTGAGAAAAGTTACCAAAAGAACGCCGGGGACACCCCGGTCCCCGATTTCTGTCTCAATCGGTCTGTATCAATGGGGAAAGTTCTATGCCACTGAATTTCGTTCTTTTTCTAATCTGTGGTTTGTTGCTCAACGATGCTCCGCCTGCCGGCCTCTTAAAGGGGGACATGTTTCTTAGGGTGCGTGTCGAAACAATCCGCGTAAGACGCGTGAAAACATTTACGCGGGATGAACCGATCCGAAGCGTCTGCCGCGAGAGGTGGAGGCCGAAGGGTAAGTCTGTCGGTCAGAGGCAAAAGATCCACCGGCGCGGCGGCAGGCACCGGCGAAAGAGCTCAGGAAGCCGCGGCGATCATAAACACAATATGAGGGGTTCATAGGGGGCATATTTGCCCCCTATGCGCCCTTTTGCCTACTTTTCCGGCGAGGGAAAAGTAGGCCGGGGTGTGGGGCTGGAAGCCCCACTTATAGGTGCGGGGCTGAAGGCCCCGGAATATTTAATGTGTCGTTTGCGCCTCCACCAGCCGCCCGTGGCAGTACTTCTCCCGCAGGACGGGCTTTTCGATCTTGCCGGTGGGGTTCCGGGGGACCTTGTCAAAGATGATCCGCCGGGGCCGCTTGTACCGGGGCAGCTCTTTGCAGAAGGCGTTGATCTCCTCCTCGGTACACGTCATGTCCTCCTTGATCTCGATGATGGCGGCGGCGATCTCACCCAGCCGCTTGTCCGGCAGGCCGATGACGGCCACGTCCTTGATCTTGTCGTACCGGCGGAGGAAGTCCTCAATCTGCACCGGATACAGGTTCTCGCCGCCGGAGATGACCACGTCCTTCTTCCGGTCCACCAGATAGATGAACCCCTCCTCGTCCATCCGGGCCATGTCCCCGGTGAAGAGCCAGCCGTCGCGGAGGATCTCCGCCGTGGCCTCCGGATTCTTGTAGTAGCAGAGCATGACCCCGGGGCCCCGGACGGCCAGCTCGCCGATCTCACCCTGGGCCACGTCCTGTCCCCGCTCGTCCACGATCCGGGCCTCCCACTGGTAGCCGGGCTTGCCGATGGCCCCCACCTTGCGGATGTTCTCCACCCCCAGGTGGACGCAGCCGGGCCCCAGGGACTCGCTGAGGCCGTAGTTGGTGTCGTAGGCGTGGTGGGGGAAGACCTTCTGCCAGCGGTGGATCAGGCTGGGGGGCACCGGCTGGGCGCCGATGTGCATCAGCCGCCACTGGTCCAGCAGATAGTCGTCCAGATGTACCTTGCCGCTGTCGATGGCGTCCAGCAGGTCCTGGGCCCAGGGCACCAGGAGCCACACGATGGTGCATTTCTCCTCGGTGATGGTCCGCAGGATCCACTCCGGCTTCACACCGCGGAGCAGCACCGCCTTGCTGGCGGAGAGCAGGGAGCCGAACCAGTGCATCTTGGCCCCGGTGTGGTAGAGGGGCGGGATGCACAGGAACACATCCTTCCGGGTCTGGCCGTGGTGTTTCTGCTCCGTGCGGCAGGAGGCGATGAGGGCCCGGTGGTTGTGGAGGATGGCCTTGGGGAAGCCGGTGGTGCCGGAGGAGAAGTAGATGGCGGCGTAGTCCTCCTCCTCCAAAGCCACGGGGGGCGCGCTGGAGGAGCAGAAGCCCATCAGCCGGCAGCAGTCCTCGGTGTAGCTGGGACCGTTCCGGCCCACAAAGAACATGGTCCGCACCCCGGGGATCTCCTCGGCAATAACGTCCATCCGCCCGATAAACTCCGGGCCGAACACCAGCACCTCCACGTCCGCCAGGTCCAGGCAGTAGCGGATCTCCTCGCTGGAGTAGCGGAAATTCATGGGCACCGCCACGCACCCGGCCTTCAGGATGCCGAAGTAGAGGGGCAGCCACTCCAGACAGTTCATCAGCAGGATGCCCACCTTGGTCCCCCGCTGGATGCCCCGGCTGAGCAGCAGGTTGGCGAAGCGGTTGGCCCGGCGGTCGAAGTCCTTCCAGCTCAGCTCCCGCCGATAGGGGGCGTCGGGCAGGGCGCTTTCGATGAGGCTTGCCTCCCGCCAGGTGACGGCCTTGTCCCGCTCCTCCGAGGGGTTGATCTCCACCAGCGCCGTCTCGCCGCCGTAGAGCCGGGCATTGCGCTCCAATAGTTCCGTAATGACCATGACTGTTCCTCCTGTCATCTCTTCCGATGGCCCAAAAATAAAATCGCCCTCCGCGCCGATTCCGGCGCAGAGGACGAGAAATTCCCGTGGTACCACCTCAGTTTGCCGCCCTTTGGGCGGCCTCATGGGGCAAAAATGGCCCCGGCGCTGTATCGGGCGCACCCGGCGCGGCCTACTGCCGGCGGGCCAACGGCCCCCGGGGTTCGGCGCGCTGCTCAGAGAGGTATTCGGCGTCCCGTCTCCCTGCCGCCTCGCACCTGCCGGCGGCTCTCTGGAGGGAGGAGCGGGCCCTACTTGGTCTCCTCATCGCGTTTCGTTATGCTACAAGGGAGACTTTACCACTTTCAACAGCTAAAGTCAAGCCTGATTTTCAAAAATTTTGGAGAAGGCCGTCATACGGCGTTCCGAGCCCGCCGTGGCGTTAAGAAAAATTTCAAGATTTTTCCGCTTTTTTCTTAAAGGGCCTCCGGCGTATGATCGAAGCAGATCAACAGACGGAGGGTGTAGCGCGATGAGAAGAAAGCTGACAGCGATGGCATGTGTGATCGTCCTGGCCCTGGGCCTGAGCGCCTGCGGCGGACAGGGGACGGAGGGCGGGGACGCCTTCACGGTCCGGGTGGTCTGCCAGAGCGAGGACGTCTACCAGATCTTCTACACCTGCTACGTCGGCGGGGAGAGCCGGGGCATGGGCGGCATGGCGGACCTGGAGGGCGGCGAGCTGACGGAGGATACGGACCTGACGCTGACCTTCCCCAGAAGCTATTTTGAGGAGGGGGACGACGTGGGGACCTTCTCCATGGACTTCTCCCCCTACGGGGAGGGGGACACCTCGGAGATCGCCACCACGGACCCGGTGGAGATCCCGGCGGCTTGGGGCGGGACATATACCGTGGTGTTCTCCGGCGACCAGGAGACGGGCTTCCGGGCGGAGCTGGCGGCCTAGGCGGCAAACTTTCATCCAGCAAGGATCAAGAGGACCGGCCCACACAAGGGCCGGCCTTCAAACTGTCAAATTGTCAAAAAGGCTGGCGACCGTGTTCCACAGCGCATTAAAACTGAAAAACGACCAGCATGACGATGGCCAGGGCTACGGCCAGGACCTCCTTGACCATCAGCTTGCGGTTTTCTCTCATAGC